>JAIFMY010000001.1 GCA_020048155.1 Bacteroidota bacterium | reverse complement strand
CGGGCCGCAAGATGGAATTTCATACTCCTATACCCCGCTCCTTTCAGAGATTGATGAAATATGAAGGTTGAGTAGAATACTACTTTGTTGGCACTAAATCTTTGGAAAGGTATATTTCGATGCCGGGAGTCTTATATATTTTTATTTCCCCATCTGCATCTGTATAAATGATAATGGCTTGTAATTGTTTATTATTCTTCAGAAATGAAATACTTTCATTTAATCCCTTTATGCACAAAACAGTAGCCACAGCATCCGCCTCGGCGCATTCATCTGCTACCACTGTAACACTCATTATCTCATTTTCAGCACCCAATCCGTTTAGGGGATCCAGAATATGGCCTTTATGGCGGTAATTCCCGGAAGTTGACACAGATTTTCCGGAAACACGGAGTTGAAAACCATCGAGCATCTGATAATTTGAACCGGAGTTTGTTACCGGGTTATCAATGCCAATTAGCCATGTGTCGCCTTTTTCGTCTAAACCTGCACATCTTATTTCACCACCTATTTCTACCAGAAAGTTTTCAAGATGCTTAGAGTGTAGCCATTCAGAAATCAAATCAACCGTATATCCCTGAGCTATACCATCAAAATCCAATTTCCCTGAAGCATCACTTTTGATCAGAATGCCATTTTCAACAGCAAAATCACATCCGACCGAATGGTACGTAGCCCGTATATCAAATGCCCCCCCGCTCAATTTCTCAATACGCTGTGCCTTCAGAAATAAAACGTTGAATAAGGAATCATTTACCATATTCGTTTCATTGGCATTGAGTTTGCTCAAGAGGCTTTCGTTTTTGTAGCGAGAAAAAACATCGTCTACCCGTTGCAATATGGAATCTATTCCAGGTTTGATGTCAGTCTTGTTGGTAGCAACATATAGTATCCGGAAGGTAGTACCCTGGGCAAAACCTTCATACACCTTATACTTGTTTTGTTGCAGATTTTCGCGCAGGAATCGGGTTCGCATTTTCACATCTTCCACAATATTGGATACCGAAATGGTAGCCCCTGTGATGGAGCTTATGTGTTTACCCGCTTTCAGCTCGTAGCTGCCATCGTAATTTTCGAATTGCTTGAGCCAACCCTTAAGCATAATTTCATGCCCATGCGTGGCCTCGTAATTGTACACCCTAACAGATACTACCCTAGCCGCAGAATCGTAGAGAATGAAATAATCGAAAAATTCGTAATATGTTTGCAATGAGTTCGTATTGGGGCTGCTGCAGCCACCAGCCCTACAGGTATTTACACGTCCAATAAAAAGGTACTTAGTCCTTTTTCCGTTTTTTACCACAAAATATTTTTCATTGCTCCTGTTTATCGTGGCAATGTCGCTTAAAATCTTATTCTCCAACATTTTGCAGGAATCATGACCTTCAATCTTTTTCAGTTCCTTAAACAACATTTCAGGCGTAAATTGTACTCCCAGCTGAGCCAGAACATCTGTAGTTGAAAATAGGAAAATTAGTATATAGCAAAATCTGATTTTCATAGTCATAGAGATAAAAAAACTTTTTACTAGTAAAAATATCCCGACTGTTTCGACCAGCCGGGATGTGAACGATATGATACAAACAAATTAAAACATCACACCAATACCTGCATTGAAGCCTTTAGTATATTCAGCATCAGCAGCAGATTTAGTAAACTGGAAGTCGGTTTTGAGTACGGCGCCTTTGGTAAGCTTCAGGGTGAGCCCAGTGGTTATTTGGGTTACGTTATACTTATCGTTTTTTATCACATTGCTTTCTACCTGATAATGTGTATTGTAGTTTTCGTATCTTACAAACGGAATAAGCTCATAGGCAACGCTTTCTACTGTCTGGAATACATTGTAGCCTGCCTCCACATAGTAGCCCATCATGGCATTTCCCAAATCATTGAGTTTGGTTCCGGTGCGGGTAAACTGATTATATTCCAGTGTATTTGACAAACTTGTATAATAAAACTGGGTACTAAGTTTCAATCCTTTGATACTGTATCCGGCATCTAACCCAAGCATAGAAATACCTACAACAGATGAGTCGGCGCGAGCTTCGAGACCAGAGCTGTCGGCAGGCAATCCGGCATGCAACTTACTTTGCGATTTCCCGAAATATCCGGAAAAACCCACAGTCAGATTACTTACGCCATAGAACTCAACTTTACTTGTAAATGCAGGGGTAATCATATATGCTTTTGAGCCTTTGAGCCTGCCATCGCGCAAAGCGCTATTGCCATTGAAAATGGCTTTGCTCTCGTACCCGCTCAGGCCATTTACCACATACAATTGATATCTGAGGAACGCGGGAGTAATATTTCCGGTAAAACCAAAACCAACCTCACGCCAGGTACTGATAGACAATTTATTGTCGATTATCGGACGTTCTACACCATTGAAGGTAGTAGGCTCATGATATTCGTTTATTCTGCCCATGGGCACCAACATAAGTCCTGCTTTGAAATTCACATATTTGTGCAATTCATGCTGCAGATATGCTTGTTCTACCCAGAGTTCTTTGGCATATTCAAACTCAATTTCAGAAACAAATTGTGTTTTGGAGGAGAAATTGTAACCCACAAAAACCACCATTCTGTGTACATCTAAAGTACCAGCATCTTTTACGCCTTTAGTAAGCGGCTGATTATAATGTACTTCGCCGTATCCGCCAATGCCAAGGCCGCTTCCGCCTGAAATCAGATTTTGGGCAACATTTCCGTCTGTTATAGAATCTATATTTTGAGCCTTTGTTAAAACTTGCATCCCGAAGATCAAAACAATAAGTAAAATAAATTTCATAGTGATAGTATTAATATTCTGATTACAAAGTAAGGCCTATACACAAGCAGGGGCAATACCTCCAAATAGCTATTTTTATACACATCAATTTATCAGTCACTTAAACAACCAAACACATCAATTATAAACAAAATAACCAACTCAATTGTGCACTGCCGCCAAAATGTAGCTACCAAAACATATTTGCTAAATTGCAGGAGATAACACCTACTTTATGAAAATTCTGAAACATATACATATAATACTGGCTATAGTTCTATCTACCAGTAGCGCAGGCTATGGCCAATATATGAAAACCGGATACATAACTGTAAAAGGAGGAAATGTCTGGTACAAAATTATTGGAAATAGCCACAAAACCCCAATAGTCATGCTGCATGGTGGGCCAGCTTCGGCAAGTTTCTACTTATGGCCATTGCAACCACTAGGCAAGGATAGACCAGTGATTATGTTCGATCAACTTGGGTGCGGACATTCAGATGAGTTGTATGACACCACCCTCATGACAATAGAGAGCTACGTAGAACAAACACATACATTGCTTGATAGTTTAAACATCAAAGAGTTTTATTTATACGGCCATTCCTGGGGCACGATGTTGGGTATAGATTATTACCTGAAGTACCCGGAAGGTGTAAAAGGACTTATTCTTGCAAGTCCTTGCCTCGATACCAAAAGATGGTCTTCGGATGCAGATACCCTCATAGCCAGACTGCCTGAGAACTATGCCCAGATACTTAACGCTTTCAAAAACAATAAACAAGTTGACCCAAAAGATATGGGCTCAGCCATGAAAGCCTATTTTGACACCTATTATATTCTGTTCCCTATGAACGATAACGATTTTGATACCATAGCCCCCATAGACGGCTCCCATATATATGAGTACATGTGGGGCGTAAATGAGTTTACTCCACAGGGACTTTTGAAAAATTACGACCGTACCAAAGAATTGAGTCAGGTAATGGTGCCAACGTTATACTTGAGTGGTGAGTTTGATGCTGTGCGTCAATCTACAATGTTATATTATCAGCAATGCACGCCCGGTTCGTACCTTGAAATCATTCCTAAGGCCGGGCACCTTACCATGCGCGATAATCCGGAAGAAAACATACGCATCATTCTGGAATTCATTCGTATAATTGAACAGAAACCTTAAAAGAAGTCATAGTAAAATGAGCGAAAGCGATATCCGTATAAGACTAGAAAATTTGGCTGAAAATGGCATAAATTTCGAGATGGGAAAATATTTTCAGAGGGGTATTGAGATCTTCAGGGTCTCGCCCATCCAACTAGCATTTTATACATTTCTGAGTGCTTTTGCAATTTTATTTACCATTTTCATACCTCTTGCACCATTGGTTATATTTCCGGCCATCATAAGCGGATTTATATATGTGCCGCATGCCATAAGCTTGAATAAACAGCACAATACCACAATATTTTATTTAGGATTCGATAAACTCTGGCCGCTCGCTCTTGCCAATTTCCTTGTGATCATAGCAGTAAGCTTTGGATTGATGTTTTTTATACTTCCAGGCATATTTCTCATGGTTTGTTTGTCGTTGGTGCTGCCATTGGTAACGCTTACTAGTTTATCAGCCACCGAAGCCATAGTTTTCAGTTTCAAAATTGTTTATCATCACTGGGTACAATTTTTGATTCTCCTATTCATATTGCTTTTATTAAATATAGCAGGATTCTTTTTATTCCTCGGATGGATTTTTACAATACCTTTCACATTCTGCGTACTATTTGCCGTAGTGGAGGAGATATTATACAAACATCCGGATACTGAATTTACATTTACTGCAGAAGAAGAGGCGTATTTCAGGAAGCTGGAGGGGTATTAAAGTAAAAAGCCCTGAAAAAGTAGTGTACTTCATCAGAGCTTTTTCAATCTAAATTTAGAAAGGCAGATTTAAGAGCCTCATTTAAGGGGGATAAAATATTTTAATGCCCAAATATTTCAGACAGTTTCTGTCCCAAAGCTGCGCCACGTAAGTTGCGGGCTATCACTTTGCCGTCTTTATCGAGTAAGTAGCTAGCAGGAATAGAACTTATGCCGTATGCCTGAGCTGCAGCCGATTGCCAGTATTGTAGGTCGCTCACGTGTACCCAGTCAAGTTTATCTTTCTTAATGGCTTCTACCCAGTCTTCCTTTGTTTTGTCAAGCGATACCTGAAAGATCTCGAAACCGTCTTTTTTGTACTTTTTATAATTCTCAACCAAGTTTGGATTTTCGCCACGGCAAGGCCTGCACCATGCTGCCCAAAAATCGAGCAACACATACTTGCCTTTCAACGAAGAAAGCTTAATCATTTTGCCACTCGGGTCAGCCAATTCTATGTCAGGAACAGTAGTTCCTTCCATTCCTACCTGCATAGGTGCATTCTTAGTTTGGTCTATAAGATCATTCAGGCCTTTTACAAGCCCACTATTAGGCAAAACTGGAGTAAGACCGGCAGCTACTTTCTCGAAATATTCCATGTCTTCACTCAAATCAAATATAGGCTGACGAGGTGCCAGTTGCTGATATAAGGCAAACAAGCTGGCCAATGAAGAAGAATTCTTGTCTATGAAAGCTTTCAGATAATTCTTTTCGCTTGTCACTATTTCGGTGTATATTTTATCTAATTGAGCACGAAGCGAATCCACATTACCGCTTTCCATTTGGGTGCGGTAAATTTGCCCCAATGAATCTACACGTGCTATGTGCTTGTAATGTACGTAATTGAGCTCCTGTAACAACTCGGAATGCACAGAACCCGAAACTTTGTATGTTTTATTCAAGTCCGCACCATCTGCGGTTACTATCAACTCTTCGCCGCCGCTGGGCAAAAGTTGTATATAGCTATTGGTCTGAGGTATCATGAGTAAGTAGTAATCGGTAAACTCAATCTCACCTTTATAGGTAAACTTGCCATCTTTGTCGGTACGCACCGAATCTAAAGGCAATAGCTGGCCATTATCCACTTTGTTAATTATCAGATCTTTTTCAGCAAAATTGCTGATGGTGCCATTTACTACAAATTCATTATCGCCCGCATTGTTTCCACAGGAATATAATAAAACTCCTATAGCAAGCATGAAAAGGATTTTTCTCATATGTAATTATCATTTATTTTGTGGCAAAAGTAACAACTTGTTTTGTTTTTTGGGAGAAAAAAATATCACTGATTATCATATTTATACAAATATTAATATATATTAATACAACACTAAAAGCAACTGTTTTCAACACATTCTCGCATGAAAGCCACTAAAATAATTTAAATTTATATGCAAATAAAAAATCACCCACATGCACTTTCGTACCGAAATAGAACTACCCGAATCACAAATACAGATTTCGTATACAGATAATACATTGCTTCTTGGCTCTTGCTTCACCGAAAACATTGGCTTACGCCTGCAAAAGGCAAAATTCAAGGTTTGCACCAACCCGTTCGGCATACTTTACAACCCATATTCTATAGCCAGCAGTATTGGATATATTCTAGGCGCTCAACAGTATACCAATGAAGATATTTTTGAGCACAACCAGCAATGGCACAGTTGGGATCACCATGGCCGTTTTTCGAACGCGAACCCACAATTATTGGTATACGATATAAACAAGGAACTAGCATCAGCACAAGCCCTTATACAAAACACCAATTACATATTTATTACTTTGGGCGCTGCTCATGTGTATAGACTGAAAGAAAACGGGCGAATAGTAGCCAACTGCCACAAAGTGCCACAGAAGGAATTTGAATTTAAGATGCTGGAGGCAGAGGAAATAAGCGAAATACTGCACCAAATGGTCAGAGAAGTGCATAACTTCAAACCCGAAATAAAAATAATATTCACCATAAGTCCAGTGAAACACTGGGCATATGGTGCACTAGAAAATGCGCTGGGTAAAGCTAGCCTAAGGGTGGCTATTCATAAAATCATTAAACAGCACCAATCTGTTTTCTACTTCCCGGCTTTTGAACTCATAACCGAGGACCTACGCGACTATAGGTTTTATGCCGACGATATGCTGCATGTATCAGATAAAGGAATAGAATATGTGTGGGGAAAATTTCAGGGAGTTTGGATAAGCCCCGAGAGCAAGGTATTACTTAAAAGGCTAGAGCAGATTGAAAGAGCGAAAACACATCGCATACTCAAACCGGGTTCAGTTGAGGTACAGAAGTTTGCACAAAATACGCTTCAAGAAATAACCAATATTCGAAAACTAGCCCCACAAATGGACTTCACCAATGAGATAGAATATTTTACAAAACTGATGGGATAATCTATTTTACCAACATTTTTTTGATAACCGGAGTATTGGGAGAAACTGAAAAAGTAATTTTCACCAAATACAGGCCTTTTTCAAAATTATCGAGATATATCACATTGTCATTCAGGCGCTGGTACTCATTGTCCTTTTTCACCAAAGTCTGCCCTATCACATTCATGATTTCAATAGACTGAATTTCCTCAGAAGAACTGATTGCAAAACGAGATTCTGTAACCGGATTCGGGTATATGGTAGCATCAATGGTTTCACCAATAAAAACATTAGGCTCAGGCATAGGATAACCTTGTGCGAGAACAGAAGTATATAAGAGACTGGCGAATAAAATGGTGAATATAGTTTTCATATAGTTTTGGTTTAGGGGTTGGTTTATATAATTTTAAAGAGCTTAAGTTGGTTTATATTACTATCACTATTTCAATAATTTACTACAAATTTTATACCATTTCAGCACTATTTAAGTAGTCCTGAATTAATTATTTTCAGCAAATCTTCAGGAGTATCCACTGCCAGATTTTCAAATTCAGTAATGTCGGTTTTAATTCTGAACCCATTCTCAATCCAGCGATTTTGCTCAAGCGACTCAGCTAGCTCAAGTGCAGATGGCTGAAGCTTTGTTATGGCCTCCAAAATATTTTTCTTGTATGCATATACCCCTAAGTGTTTGTAGAAGGTATGTTTTTCGAGCCATACGTCCTTGTCGTGGTTGCGTACAAAAGGAATTACAGAACGGCTGAAATAAATGGCAAACTTATTTTTATCAATCACTACTTTAGCATTGTTAGTGCCAAAAAGTTCGTCGGAAGGCTTGAACAAACGCACCAAGGTGGCAATTTCGGTATTTGGGTCGTTGAAGCAATCCATCAGCTTTACTATCTGCTCTTCTCGAATGAAAGGCTCATCGCCCTGAATGTTGAGTATCACATCGGTTTTTACTCTGGTTAGTTGGTCAATTTGAGCAACAGCCTCCGCGCATCGGTCGGTACCGGTAGTATGAGCAGTATCGGTCATTACCACGTTTCCACCAAACAGTTTTACGGCATCGGCTATACGTATATCATCTGTAGCTACATACACACGTGGCAATACTGCTGCAACCCTTTCGTATACGTGCTGTATCATTGGCTTTTTGCCAATAAGTACAAGGGGTTTTCCGGGGAAACGTGTAGAAGCGAATCGAGCGGGAATGATAGCAGTAAATATCATAATTTCAGTTCGAATGGTTTATTTTGATGGAAAAACACACATCTATACAAAGTAAATCAGAAAAAATGATTTCTCATTGTTTTTAGCATTTTTTTTCAGAAACGACATAATATTAGGTTGGTACAATAAAATTTGTAAATTTACGGTCCATTGTGTTAAAGTTTATCATTCAGGATGCGGAAAATTCATCAGTAATTTATATTTTTACAGGCTATACTATTGTTTAGCAAATAAATAAGCTTTAAATATATATTAGGTCTTAAAATATGGACGTACAGCAGATTAAGCAAAGGTTCGGAATTGTAGGAAATTCTCCTGTATTGCTTCGCGCTATTGATATAGCCCGACAAGTAGCTGCTACCGATCTGTCAGTTTTGGTAACTGGTGAAAGTGGGACAGGGAAAGAGATATTTCCTCAAATCATTCACCAAATGAGCCATCGCAAGCATGCACAGTACATAGCCGTAAACTGTGGCGCTATACCCGAAGGAACAATTGACTCCGAACTGTTCGGGCACGAAAAAGGTTCGTTTACCGGTGCATTCGACAAAAGACGAGGCTATTTTGAAGTAGCCGACAATGGTACCATTTTTCTGGATGAAGTAGCTGAGTTACCTATATCAACACAAGCCAAACTGTTACGAATACTTGAGGCAGGTGAATTTATGAAAGTAGGCTCATCGGTAGTACAAAAAACCAATGTACGTGTAGTAGCTGCTACCAATGTAAATCTGGCACAAGCCATACACAACGGAAAATTCAGAGAAGATTTGTTTTACAGGCTAAATACAGTTCCTATCATTGTTCCTCCATTGCGCGAGCGCAAAGACGATATTTACTTTCTCTTCCGCAAATTTACTGTTGACTTCAGCGAAAAATACAGAGTACCCCCTATCACTATCACCCCAGAGGCGCTAGAACTGCTTTCAACTTACCGCTGGCCGGGCAATGTGCGACAGCTGAAAAACATAACCGAGCAAATATCCATCATAGAGCGTGAGCGAATGATCGATGCTGCTACTTTGCAGAACTATCTGCCAAACTTGTACGAGCAAAAACTGCCCACACTTTATAACAGTGGTATCGATTCAGAAACGTTTTCGAGCGAGCGGGAAATTTTGTATAAAATATTGTTCGATATGAAGAACGATATGACTGATCTGAAAAAACTGGTACATGAATTGATACATAACGATAATCAGAATATCAATCTGAAAGAAGATCACATAAACATTATTCACAGATTGTATAAAGATGAAGTACGAACCGATATCATACAGCCTCAAAAAACCATCGACATACTGCCAAACGAACAGCATATAACCGATACAGAAGAAATACAGGAAGAAAACCTATCGCTGGAAAACCGAGAAATAGAGCTTATTAGAAAGGCACTCGAAAGACACCACGGTAAGCGCAAACTGGCAGCAGACGAGTTAGGTATTTCTGAACGAACACTTTACAGAAAAATAAAAGAATACGACATTAAATGAAACTCTTTCCTTATATATTGTCCGTACTTTTGCTGCTGAGCAGCGGATGCTGGTATTCGTTTACCGGAGCATCTATCAGCCCCGATGTGCGTACTTTTTCCGTTGATTATTTTCCCAATAGGGCACTTCAGGTGCAGCCTACACTCAGCCAGCAAATAACTGAAGGACTGAAAGATCGATTTGTATCTCAGACCACACTGCTCATGATTGAAGGGAAGGCAGATTTGCGTTTCTCCGGAGAAATATTGTCATATAGCGTTAGTCCTTCGGCCATTCAAGGCAACGAGCAAGCTTCATACAACAGACTTACAATTACCATTAAAGTGAAATTTGCCAATGCCAAAGACCCTAAAATGAATTTTGAAACAAATTTTTCCAGATACGCCGACTTTCAGAGCTCACAAAGTTTTGAAACCATAGAGCAGCAACTCAATCAGGAAATTGTATTGCAACTTACCGAAGATATTTTCAACAAAGCTGTTGTTAACTGGTAACACCCACCACGAAGATGAACACACAAGAACTTACAAAAATACTTGACAACCCGGCTCAACTTACCGAGAAGCAAATAGCCGATATTCAAAACGAGATGGCCAAATATCCGTTTTTCAATACATTGCATCTGGTAAACTTGCTATATCTGGCTAAGTCCGATTTTATGCAATATCAATCTGTTATTGGCAAATCAAATGTTTTTATAACATATCCCGAATTATTCCTCAACCAATTGTTTTCGTTGCAAAACAGCAGTAAGATGCCTGCGAGCCAACCAAGTAAAGCAGTTGAGAATACCCAACCCCAAATTGAAGAGCCAAGAAAAAAGGAACCAGTTACCAACAAGGAAACAAATACCTCGGTTAATCATATTGAAAAGCAAGAAAAAGCTGTGATTATAAACCTGATAAAAGATGAGAAAAATCTGATGCAGGAATCTATAGACTCTACTAACCTCGGTGAAGATGAAATAAAACAAATTGTAGTACAGCAGGTTGAGGAGATAAAAAGGCAAAAACAAAATAACTTGCACAACCAAACCAATGACAAAAAGCAAAACAATGCTGAAGATGATATAGCCTCTGTGTTGGAACAGGTAGATCGAATTAAAAAAGTACGTGAAACCAACCAGCAAAGTTCGCAAACCAACGAACCTGAAAATAAGCAAAAAACGAAGCCAGAAGAGGTGTCGACCAAAGTTGTAGAAAACACCAACAAAACTCTGACGCCTGATGTAAAAGAAGAAGCTACAGAGATATCACCAAACATAAAACAAGAGGAAGTACATGCTCAAACTAAAACTGAAGATAACAGCCACACAACAAATGAAACTGTAACATTGCCAGAAAAGCAGGAAGCTGAAACAAAAAAAGTTGTGAAAACTGAAACCAAAGAAGTTGTCCGGAATGAAGAATCCAGCAACGAAATAGCAAAAAAAGAAGCAACCACGACTTCAGTTGCCAATCCGGACTTGCACAATGCGCGTAAAGCCATCGATTTTCTTAATCATTTTGCACACATCAATCGTACTTATGAAAGCATATTAAGTGAACTCAATCCCAATGAAGACGAGGTAAAAAAACTACAAGAGGTAAAAACAGAAACTTCTGTGACCTCTACCGTGGAAACCCTTACTACAACAAGATCTATGTCAAAGGCATCGCAACGCAATATACGCTTCACATACAAAACACTCCGAAAAACCATTGTACAAATACTCGAAACTACCACGCACCAGCTAATTTCACAAGAAATAGCCCCGGCTGAAACACAAGTAAAGCCAGTAAAAAAAGTTAGCAGAAGCAAGAAACATACTGAAGAATCGGACTCACCAACGGCAGAACAACACAAGGAACAAAATCTGAAAGTGACTATAAGTCAGCAAGAAACCATTGAGATTAAAACATCAGAACCAACCTCAAATAGCTCCGAAGTCAAAACCGAAGAAACGCCAGCAGACAGGATTTTGCGAAAAATAGCTGAGAAGAAAAAGCAGATGCAAAACCCCATTGACAAAAACACTGAAGATTTGATAGAGAGATTTATAAGCCAGGATGTACATCAGATAAACCGCAATAAACTTTCAAACTCTGAAGGTGATATAGCTTCTAAAAGCATAGTAGAGCCCGATGATTTGGTAACTCCTACACTTGCAAAAGTTTATGTAAGTCAAAAGCTTTACGAAAAAGCCATAGATACTTATGCAAAATTAAGTTTGAAATATCCCGAAAAAAAGGTTTACTTTGCGGCTGAAATTGAAAAGATTAAAGAAATTATCAAAAATCAATAAACTATGTACTATCTGTTCATTATTTTAATAATCATCGTAGCCGTTCTGCTTACCCTTATTGTTATGGTACAAAACTCAAAAGGAGGCGGTCTGGCAGCAGGTTTTACTTCTGCTAACCAATACGGCGGCGTAGTTCAAACCAACAAATTTTTGGAAAAAGCCACATGGGCTCTCGCAGTAGCATTGTTGCTGCTTAGTCTTTTTGCAAGTATGACTGTGCCTAAGCCAACAGAAGGCGGTGTACAATCTATCATTCAGGAACAAGTAAACAACACTGTTGATTATAACACAATTCCTACTTTACCTCAAAACAATACAACAGTTACAGGCGCAAGCAACCAAGGTACCGCAACAGGTACTGCCAATACCGGTACAGTAACTGAAGGTGAAAAAACTACCACCGAAACTCAGGGCAACTAAGATATTGATTGTTTTACGAGATAAGAATGTCAGTCATCATGTCAGTGACTGACATTTTTTTTTACACCAAACACACCGCCAGATTTCATAATCAGCCATATATAAATCCAGCCCTTTTGGCATACTTCCAATACTACCGCTACAACTGCCAAAACCTGCAATAATGGCAGAAAAAAACACCCATATACCAATTGGCACAGATTATGTCTACAAAGGGTAAATTCAGTAAAACACTAAAATAATATAACCAATATGTCAGAAATAAACATCAAACCACTAGGTACCAGAGTATTGGTACAGCCTGTAACTGCAGATAGTGTTACTGCTAGCGGAATAATAATTCCCGACAGTGCTAAAGAAAAACAACAACGCGGTAAAGTAATAGCTGCAGGTAAAGGCACTAAAGACCACGAAATGGAAGTAAAAGTTGGCGATACTGTACTTTATGGCAAGTACGCAGGTACCGAAATAAAATTCGAAGGCAAAGATTATATTATTCTCGACCAGAACGATATACTGGCAGTTATCTAAGCTAATTAACATTAACAACAAATCAAAATTTATAAATAACATGGCAAAGCAGATTAAATACGGAATTGAAGCCAGAGAACTACTCAAAAAAGGTGTTGACGCACTGGCCAATGCTGTAAAAGTTACATTGGGACCAAAAGGTCGTAACGTAGTTATAGAAAAAAAATATGGTGCACCTCACATCACAAAAGACGGTGTAACTGTAGCCAAAGAAATAGAATTGAAAGATCCGTTTGAAAACATGGGTGCTCAAATGGTAAAAGAAGTAGCCTCTAAGACTGCAGACGATGCTGGTGATGGTACTACTACCGCTACCGTATTGGCACAGTCTATCATAGCTGTTGGTCTGAAAAACGTGACCGCAGGTGCAAACCCAATGGACTTGAAACGTGGTATAGACAAAGCCGTTATCAAAGTAGTTGGCCACCTCAAATCTATCTCACGTACCATAGGCGACGACAATGAAAAAATAAAACAAGTTGCTACCATTTCTGCCAACAACGACCTTACCATTGGCAACCTGATTGCTGAGGCTATGGCCAAAGTGAAAAAAGATGGTGTAATCACTGTTGAAGAAGCCAAAGGAACCGATACTACCGTAGAAGTGGTAGAAGGTATGGAATTCGACCGTGGTTATATTTCGCCTTATTTCATCACCAACTCAGAGAAAATGGAAGCAGTATTGGAAAACCCTTTCATACTGATATACGACAAAAAAATAAGCATGATGAAAGAGTTGATGCCGGTACTTGAGCAAAGTGTTCAAACTGGTCGCCCACTCCTTATCATTGCCGAAGATGTAGAAGGTGAAGCACTGGCTACGCTGGTTGTAAACAAACTGCGTGGCTCACTCAGAATTACTGCTGTGAAAGCCCCTGGCTTTGGCGACAGACGCAAAGAAATGCTCGAAGACTTGGCTATACTCACCGGTGGTACAGTAATTTCGGAAGACCGTGGTTACAAACTCGAAAACGCAACCCTTGATATGCTCGGACGTGCTGAGAAAGTTAGCGTGGACAAAGACAACACAACCATAGTAAACGGTGTAGGTGAAAAAGAGAAAATAGAAGCCCGTATCAAAGAAATCCGCACCCTTATTTCAAATACCACATCAGACTACGACAAAGAAAAATTGCAGGAAAGACTTGCTAAACTCTCTGGTGGCGTAGCTGTGCTTTATGTAGGTGCTGCTTCTGAGATGGAAATGAAAGAGAAAAAAGACCGTGTTGACGATGCACTGAGTGCAACCCGCGCTGCTGTTGAAGAAGGTATCATTCCTGGTGGTGGCGTAGCTTATGTACGTGCCCTCGAAGCCCTTGAAGGATATACCGGCGACAACGACGACGAAACTACAGGTATTGCCATAGTACGCCGTGCTTTGGAAGAGCCTTTCCGCCAAATAATTGAAAACGCCGGACTTGAAAGTTCAGTAATACTGCAACGTGTGAAAGAAGGCAAAGGCGATTTTGGTTACAATGCCCGTACCGACAAGTACGAAAACCTTTATGAAGCCGGTGTAATAGATCCTACCAAAGTAGCTCGCGTAGCCCTCGAAAATGCTGCCTCTATAGCTGGTATGAAACTGACTACCGAGTGCATCATAGCCGACGAACCAGAAGACAAAAAAGGTCCTGCTATGCCTAACATGGGTGGTATGGACGGTATGATGTAATCTGAGCCTACCCAAGGCTAAACATCTATCATATATTCAAAGACCTCCGTGGTACATCCATGGGGGTCTTTTATTTTGAATGATAATGTAACTTGAATGGAACGCAGATCCTAAATTGAATAAGCCACGAAGGCACGAATTTTTCACAAAAATGTGAGAGATATTCTACCGCAGAGTACCGCAAAGTTTAACACATAGTTTCCCAAAGGAATCAAAAGATCAGTTTTGATCAGTCAGATCTGTCCAATCTGCGTACTATTATCAGTATCTTCCGAAATAGGTTTAACCGCGAAGTATCGCTAAGTTCTGCGCAAAGTTTCGCAGAGGTCAAAAATTTGCGTCCTATCTAATCCTGCTTCTCGGGATAAATCCCAAGGTACATCCGAAATCCGAAATCGGAAATAATTTCAACCGCAAAGTTCCGCAGAGGTTCTAAAAGATCAGTATTATCCTTCCAATCAGTCTAATCTGCGTTCCATTCTTCTCCGAAATCCGAAATCGCA
>JAIFMY010000245.1 GCA_020048155.1 Bacteroidota bacterium | reverse complement strand
ATTTCAGATGGGAAAGTGGGTAGGTTGTTCAAATCGGATGGCTGAGGCTTATCGAACCTCACAGGCGTACACGCAAATTGCGTGGCTATAAATAATATAACTAATAATCGGTACAACATATTGGTGTTTTTTAGTGGTTTATGATAAGTTTGGATGAATGGGTAAATGTATTTCCTGAAACGCGGAGTATGTACACACCTCGCTCCAGATTTGTGGTACTCAGTTCCATTGTTTCCTCAGACGATTGTGCGCGTACCAGAATTTGGCCGCTGATGGAAATGATTTCGACTGTGCGAATATGCGATGCAAGTGCAGGAAACGCAATTGTGATTTTATCGTTGGCCGGATTTGGATAAAAACTGAATGTATCTCCAGACTCGGTGGGCAAACTTGTTGTAGTATTTTTTCCGAATACCGGGCGCATCATCACCGCGCCATTCAGGCTCGAGGGAGTCCATGTGCCATCTATGTTGTAATACATAAACGCAGAGGCATCGTGATTGATGTCGAAACCGATATTGAGGGAGTAAGCAGCCGTTTGTGTCCATCCCACGAAAAATGAATCTGGCAGGGCAATTGTGCTATCGAGCTCATAACTGGTAAACCCGTTGATATATCCTGCATACTGTGGTCTGGTACCTTCTTTCGAATATATCAGTTTCCCGGGGATGCCCTTGGTATCGGATTCCCAAACATTGAGGTAAAAAGGCTTTATGAGGTTCTGTTCGTATATGGTACTGAAATACATATGCACAGCCCTCAGAGAATCTGACTGTAGCGCATAAAATTTGTAGGCAAACATAGCATTTTGCGAACCTTCGCCCACAATGCCATACGAAGCCTCAGCTGAGCCATCGTCGTAGGCATAGTAGTTGCTCAGCAGTACTTCCTTGCTTATGGTATTGTTTACGGTTCTGTCAAAGCCATCGGTAGCAAACCCTCCATATATTTTCAGTCTGGCGCTATCCATGCCATTGGCAATGGGTACGAGGGTAAATGGGAAATTGACTGTCTGAGTTATCCCTGCTGCTATATTTTCGGCACCGGCCTGGATCGTATCAAACTGCATTCCGCTGAGGGTTTCCTGCATGCTTATGAAACGCTCTTTGAGTTTTCGTCCGGAGTTATCGTTGTTTTTTATCTGAAGGCTTATGCTATTGGCGAGTATAGGCTCATCGGCTTGCAGATAATGCTTCCATGGTATATGTTCAAAAGGGGGAAATATAGGTTGGAAATTTCCGAACATTGAAATATCATGGTACACTTTATCGGCAGGAGAGCGGTTGGCATCGAGGTAAACATAATCAATGTGCCAGAAATCTACATTTCCGGCAAGGCTCATATTGTTGCTTTGTGGTATGCTGCAGTAGTTTACAAAACGAAATTGAAATCCTTCTTTCATGAATTTCGGGTCTGAAACTGGCAGAATGCTTGTCTGAAATTGGGTGCCAATATTGCCTGGCGTTTTCCAGACGGTGTACCATTTATTTTCATCAGGAGCAAAAAACTGAAGCATAAGGCTGTCCTGCGCTTCGGGCAAGTTGCCCAGTCCACCACACTGATAGGAAAAACTGAGGTATACACCCGCTGCTTGTGGGTTCAAAGCAATGGGCTGACTGGTAAGCATATCGGCAAGGAAAGGCTCGCTGCTGATATGAGCCTGGCTGTGCACAAACCCGCTGGCATTGTATGCATCGAGCGTGGCTACACCGTATGTAGGCGGATCGAGCGCCAATGAGCGGTTTACGTATGCTTCACGGTCGGTCCAAAGAGCAGCATTCGGGTATGGGCCTGCTTGGGTAAAATCGTCGAAAAAGGGAAGTGTAATACTTTTGAGTACTGCGGCTTTCTTGACATTCTGGTCAGATGTGAAAGGTGAAAAAACTAGGACTTCGCCTCTGTTGGGTAACCAAAATTCCCGGTCTGATGCTTGCTGAGCATTTGCAATGCTTATATACAAACCACCCCACAGCATGAGGTGTATAAAACTGAAAACTAAGAATCTGAGCATTTGCATACTGTGTGTGCTGAGAAGCAATGTAGCCGGTTTAGTATTATGTGTATTTTTTTTCGAAATAGAAACGGAGTTTATACGACAAATGTTATGTAAAATGAGGGAAGTTTAGTATTCGTCGTCTTTGATTTCAGTTTCCTCGTCTTTGGTTTTCAACTTTTCCAAGTCCAGATTTGCCGATTCTCGTTTGGATGCAGCTATGGCTTTCACCTTGTCGATGGTGAGGTAAACATCAATTTTATCGCCGGGATTAAGTACAATTTCGTCGGAAATGTCGGGTATTTGTTTAAAAACTACTGCATTGAGTGTATCTTCAGCAGTTCTTACTGTTTCATCGAAACGTACTCCACCCAAATTGAGATATACATCCAGACATCTGTTTCTGGCTTCTTTCAGGGTGAGACTATTGAGGTCTATAGCCAGCGTTATGTTGTTGTTTCCGGTGCCTTTTTCCAGAACTACATCTATGTAAGTACCTTTATTTACTTTGGCGTCGTTCTCAAGTCTTTTTCCATTATGTCTGAGTTCCGAAATCAGGTTCTCAAATTCGCCGGAAATATAAATGAGTTTGCCAATATTCAGGCCATGATTGGCCAGCTCTGCACGGGCTTGAGGAAGTGAAACATTTTTGAGATTAGGTACTTCTACCTTCTCGGCCATAAAAGCCTTCATAGTCAAAAATATTTTACGCCCTGGTTTCACAAAATATCCGGCAGGGGGATTTTGCTCCACTATGGTTCCGCGTTTGCCTTTGGCATTGTATATAGAGTCGGTTATGATGCACTCCATATCGTTGTCGTTGGCCAGTTGAAAGGCCTCTGCCCTGGTAAGCCCGGTAAGGTTGGGCACCGGATTGTTGGTATTGTGAAGTGTAAATACTTTCAGGAACCAACCCATAAATAACATGAGTACTGCAAAAAACAAGAGCGATGTGCCAACATGTTTTAGAAACTCTTTCGAAATCAAAAAATTACCCAAAGATTTCAGGCCTTCTTTATTAAACATAGTTCTTAAAATTATGCTTTGTATTTAAAACAAAATTAGTACAAGTATTCAAATTAAAAAACCCTCAACTCTGATAAAACAGACCTGAGGGTTTTTATCGTACTGATACACCCGAATAGGCTAAAAGAGAATCAACCTTCGTCTGAAACGCTAAGTTTTCTTCTACCTTTTGCTCTTCTAGCTGCTAATACCCTACGACCTCCGGGAGTTGCCATTCTGGCTCTGAAGCCGTGTTTGTTACGACGTTTTCTGTTTGAAGGTTGAAATGTTCTTTTCATCGGAATCTATATTTCTGATTATATATTGCATTTTTTTAGAGCCACAAAAGTATGATTTTTTTCTAACTTACAAAACTATTTCAAAGTATAGATAAAAATTTCTTTCATATAAAATACAATTCGCATAAGATTAATTAATTGTGAATGTATATGATTTTCTTGGTGTCAAAAAAATCGTGTTTGATTTTATCTGAAATGTCGAATGTTTTGTAAGGATTCTCCACCAGTTTCAGTTCATCTTTCAGGTCGCCGCCTTTGTAATAAAAAATGCCGGGTTTCAGGTTGTACTGATGACGAAGCAGGAGCAGATGGTGGGTTTGGTCTATAAAACTAGGAAGTGTGGTTACCGCCCTGCTTACAATAAAGTTTGCTTTTGCTTTAAACTCATTACTACGGGCTTTTATTCCTATTACATTGTCCAGTTTCAGTTCTCTCGCCATTTCAGTCACGGCGTTTATTTTTTTTCCTATAGAGTCCATGAGGGTAAACTGCGACTCGGGAAATATGATAGCCAGAGGCAAGCCTGGCAAGCCACCACCGGTACCCACATCAATTACAGAGCTACCATGCTCAAACTGCACAAAAGCTGTGAGTGAGATAGAATGCAGGATGTGGTGTATATTGAGGTTGTCAATATCTTTGCGCGAAACCAGATTCAATTTAGCGTTCCATTCACGGAACACAATTGCAAATGCTTCAAGTTTTTCTATTTGCTGGTCGGTGATATTGGGAAGGTAGGTTTGTAATTCTTTCATGTTTTTTTTTTAAACTAACGTTCTAATTCTTTTCCCTCGCGGTTGTTGCGCATGATTTGAAGGAGCAATTCCCTTGAGCGGTGCAGGCGTGCCTTTACTGTACCTACGGGCAAACTGAGCGATTCAGATATTTCCTGGTACGACAGTTCCTGCAAATAGCGAAGCTCTACTATATGCCTGTAAGTGGGGCTGAGTTGGTTTACAATGGAATGCAATAGTTTTTCTTTTTGTTTACTTATCATGATTTCTTCAGGATCCGGATCCTCGGCTTTCAGCGTGATCTTTGGGTCTTTCGATTCTTCATCATCCTGATCAAGATATACATGTTTTTGTTTCATGCGGTTGCTGCGCAAATAGTCTATTCCGTTGTTGGTGGCTATTTTGAAAAGCCAGGTGCTGAATGCATAGTCTGAAGAAAATTGGTTGAGATTGCGAAAAGCCTTGCCAAAGGATTCTATGGTAAGGTCTTCTGCATCGTCTTTGTTATTCACCATCTTCAGGAGCATATAGTATATCGACTCCCTGTAATTTCCCATCAATTCGGCAAAAGCTTTCTGGTCGCCTTCCTTCGCTTTTATTACTAGGTCAAGGTCGCGTCTGGCTTTTTCCGTATAGTTGGGGCTTATCTCCATGCTTTTCTCGGAAAAACTATTTTATTACTTAAATATATCAGGAAGTTTATAAAAGGCATAGCCAAGTCGAACAAGATAATGGTCCACCACAGGTCTTTCTGCCGAAACATCCACAAGGCTTTGAACCAGATTATAAACATAAGCAGGAAACGAAGACTTGCAACTGCCAGCACCAAAGGATGAAAACTTGTAATATAGAGTGCAACAGGCAAGAGAAAATAAAACACATAGCGCGACAGTATTTCTGTTCCCAACAGTAATTTGTGCTTCCATTTATACATTCCCCCAGTTGTAAGGTGTCTTCTTTTTTGCTTGATCCATTTCAGAAGTCTGGGTTGAGGCAAAGAGGATGTAAATGATTCAGGAGCCAATTCTACACGGGTTTCCTTCCCCTTGGCTGCCTCGTTCACAAATAGGTCGTCGGAGCCGCTATCCAGTTTATAATGGCTGGCAAAACCTTTTTTCTCAAAAAATACAGATTTGCGAAATGCCATATTTCTGCCAACCCCCATATAAGGTACACCGGCCATGGCATAGGTAAGGTAATTGATGGCTATTTGAATGGTATCAGTGCGTATCATTTTATTCAAAAACCCTCCCATCCGCTTGTAAGCGCCATAACCGAGTATAAAATTGTATTCTGGCACAAAGTTAGATTGCATACGGGCAAGCCATTGCGGCGAGTCGGGTACGCAATCGGCATCGGTAAGCAAAACCCAATCGAAACGAGCTGCTTTAATACCAATAGTAAGCGCCAATTTCTTGGAATGCGAAAATTTTTCATCGAGCGGAATGGCAGTACTATAGAGATTTTTGTAGGTGAGCGAAAGTTCCTCCAACACCTCAGCGGTTTCGTCGGTAGATGCATCGTTTACAACTATTACCTCAAATTCCGGATAATCCTGAGTAAGTATTTGTGGTAAAAAAGCTTTCAGGTTCTGAGCCTCATTGCGTGCAGTTATCACCACCGAAACGGGCTTCCTTTCGGACACCGCCTGTTTTTTCTTATATTTCTTGTAAAAAAACAAACGTGAACCAAACCATGTTTGATATATTAACTGAATGAGAAATGCTCCCAGAAAAATAAACAGCGTGAGCTGTAAACCAATCTCGGAATAAGTTTGTAACAAAGATTTCTGGAAAAATATTTCAGACACGGGTATATTTCATTTAAATTATTTGGTAAAATTAATGAAAGATATTATTATCACAAGAATTTGCGGTATCGTTATAACATAAAAATACCAAAGGTGTTTATGCCCAAAATATAAGCAAGTAATGGCAATTAGCTTCAATAATCTCGTTATTCTGAAATTTCGTTTTATATTTGTCTGTTGTTTTACACCCATTCAGGCACAAGCCTTCAAGCTTGGCAGAATGCGTGTAAATAGTATTTTTAAAGTATAAAATGGATTTTAAACTCGAATATACAGACTCTAAGTCACAGGCCCGGGCTGGTGTGCTCCATACATCGCATGGCGACATACAAACCCCCATTTTTATGCCTGTGGGTACTTTAGGTACTGTAAAAAGTGTCCACCAACGTGAGTTGGCCGACGATATAAAAGCACAGATTATTCTGGGCAATACGTATCACCTATACCTGCGCCCGGGTATCGATGTACTTAAGGAGGCTGGCGGTTTGCACAAATTTATGAACTGGAAACGGCCTATACTCACCGATAGTGGTGGATATCAGGTTTTCTCGCTTTCCAACAACCGCAAACTCACCGAGGAAGGAGCCATTTTCAATTCGCATATCGATGGGTCTAAGCATACTTTCTCACCCGAAAAAGTGGTGGAAATACAACGTATCATAGGCTCGGACATCATGATGGCGTTCGATGAGTGCCCCCCATACCCTTGCACCCGTGAGTATGCCCACAAATCTATGGAGCTTACACACCGCTGGCTCGACAGGGGCTTTAAGCATTTTTCGGAAACCGAACCGCTTTACGGACACAAACAACATTTTTTCCCCATAGTACAAGGTGGCATTTTCAGAGACTTACGTGAAATATCGGCAGCCAAAATAGCTCAAGTTGCAACCAGTGGTTGCGCCATTGGCGGCCTTTCGGTAGGTGAGCCCACCGATATGATGTACGAAATGGTAGCTTTGGTAAATACCATATTGCCCACCGACAAGCCACGATATCTGATGGGCGTTGGAAATCCGGTAAATATACTGGAGAATATTGCCCTGGGTGTGGATATGTTTGATTGTGTGATGCCTACACGCAATGGCCGCAACGGAATGTTGTTCACCAGCGAAGGCATCATCAATATTAAAAACGAAAAATGGAAAAATGATTTTAGCACCCTCGACGAAAACGGTACTTCATATGTTGATAAAGAGTATTCAAAAGCCTATCTTCGTCATCTGATTTCTGTAGACGAACGCCTGGCTGCACAAATAGCAAGCATTCACAACCTAGCTTTCTACTTGTGGTTGGTAGGCGAAGCCCGCAAGCAAATACTTGCCGGGAATTTTGCAGAATGGAAAAATACAATGGTCACAAAATTAGCAACCCGCTTATAATATATATTTATCATGCTCAAGAGACTTGACGTATACATCATTAAAAAATTTTTGGGGACGTTCTTCTTCTCCATCATCCTTATTATTGGTATTGCCATCATATTTGATATCTCCGAAAAGATTGACGATTTCATCGAGAAGGAAGCGCCTCTGGGTGCCATAGCTTTCGATTATTATCTCAATTTCATTCCGTATTACAGCAACTTGTTTAGTTTTCTGTTCATATTCATAGCTGTAATATTTTTCACTTCCAAAATGGCTAGTAATTCAGAGATTATAGCTATTCTGGCCAGTGGTGTAAGTTACAACAGGCTTATGCGCCCTTATTTTATTTCGGCACTCATCATAGCCATATTCTCATTTGTGATGAGCAACTGGATTATTCCACCTGCCAACAAAGTGCGGCTGGCATTCGAAGACACATACATCAACAATACCTATCGGTTTACCGATCGCAATTTTCACAAACAAATACAGCCGGGTGTGTTTGTGTACATAGATAGTTACAACAACCGCGACAACGAGGGTACTCAGTTTTCGATGGAAACCATAACCGAAGGAAAATTGCAGAACAAACTCATGGCCGAGAAAATACGCTGGGACTCAATCAGCAACAAATGGCAACTCAGTACTTATCGCATTCGTTTTTTTGAAGAAAAAGGCGAGCGCATAGTTGAAGGACAGTTCATGGATACAGTGATAGCCATGTACCCCGAAGATTTCAGGAGAAAAATAACGATTGTGGAAACCATGAACCTGGGTGAGCTCAACGAGTTTATTGAACGCGAACGAATGTCTGGTAGCGGAAAACTTGAAGTTTATCTGATTGAAAAATACAAACGTACTTCTTTTGCTTTTTCGTCTTTCATCCTCACCCTTATTGGTGTTTCACTTTCGAGCCGCAAAACCCGTGGCGGTACAGGTTTCAACCTGGGCGTGGGCCTCTTGCTTAGCTTTACCTATATTTTATTTATGCAGGTTTCATTTCAATTTTCAATCGGAAGCAACCTTAGCCCCTTAATTGCCGTCTGGATACCAAACTTCATATATGCTTTCATAGCATTCTTTTTGTACAGAATTGCACCAAAATAGTCTAACAACAATTAATTAAACTAAAATGAGAACAATGATTAACCGACCTTTAACCTGGATACTGCTGCTTATGTTCGCATTCAGTACTCCAATTTTTGCTCAGGAAGAGAGCTCCGAAGAGGGAGAAGATAAAATGGGAGGAAGCGCATTTGTGGGTGGCACAACACTCGATGGTATAAACTACCAGCAATTTGGTATTCGTGCTGACCTGCCTATCTGGAAACTTGGTTTTGGTCTTGATATTCAGATTCTTATGGACCCTAACGGACAAATAAGAAAACAAGACTGGGACGAATGGCAAGATTATCTGGATAAAATTTATTACATCCGCTGGGGTCACAAAGGCGATCCTTTCTACGTAAAATTTGGTGGTCTGGATTATTCTACCCTCGGATATGGCAACCTTATAAACGGATATACCAACATGATAGAATACCCAACCGTAAAAAGATGGGGTGCTGAAATGTCGTTCTATGGCCGCAGATTTGGTGGAGAGCTCTTTATAAACAACTGGAAAGAAGCTTTTGATGGCGATTTCTCTATGCTTTATGGTGCACGTATGACATACCGCATTGTTAGCGAATTGCGCGTGGGTGTGAGTGTAGCAGGTGACCTCAACGAGTTCAATGGCCTTGAAGATGCTGATGGCGATGGTTATCCTGATGAACTGGATGCTTATGACAACGATGATAAGTTTGTGACAGAAGTAGACTACTACCTCGACAAAACCAATAATAATGTTGATTACGTTGAGCAATCTATTCAATTTGGTTTTATAGATGGTACACGCCGCGACCAACTTGGTAAATATGGCGATAGCGCACGTGCTTCTTTTGCATACAGTGCTGACCTTGGATACCCTATTATCAATGGCGACCGCGTGAAACTTGATATATATACCCACTATACCCAACTTGCTGGCAATGGCAATATTTATGGTTGGGGTGTTGCACTTCCGGGTTTGAAATTGGGTATTGGCGAGGCTTTGACCTTCAGTGCTGAATATCGTCGTGCTTCTACCGAGTTTCTTTTCGGGTTCTACAACTATACTTATGAGTTGGAAAGAGCTCAGTTTGTTACTGACCCAACATCTGGTGTACGCAATGTGTATACCAAACAAGATATGCTGATGAATGTAACTGAAGAAACCAATGGTTACTACGTAGGTGCCGATTTCAATATTGCCGGTCTTGTAATTGGTGGTGTTCATTATGCCGACGTTTTTGGTGATGTAGAACACTTCCGATCTATAAAAGGCGAATTGAAACTTACCGAGAAACTGATGCCTAAAGATGCTACCGTGAAGGCTTATTATATCCAGAACAACGTTCAGGATTTCAAAGAGTACAAAACTCCTAGTACCATCATGGGTTATGCTATTGGCTACAACTTCGGTGGTGTAAACATGGGCTTCGACTACAGATTTACTTACCAGGATTTGGATGGCGATGGCCTGATTCGTCTGAAAGAAGAAAACATAAATACTTTTGCAGTTAAAACTTCTATCAAATTCTAAAAATATACTTTCTGCGGCATAGCATGCCACTGAATTTTACTTATTAGCATCAGGTTGTTTCATGAAAGATTGTAAAACAGTTTTTTTTGAAACAACCTTTTCTTTTTTCTCTTTTTGTGTATGAATATGGAAACAGAACTTTTAAAAAGAATCGAATCCCAAAACAGCATTATTGCAGGGCTGAAGCGCCGCAACCTCATGCTTAGCTGGTGGCGTGTGGCCGATTTTTTATTGATGGTATATGCAGCTTATCAGGCATGGAACTCAGATGCTGTGTGGGGGTGGGCTTTTGTACCTGCACTCTTACTTTTTGTAGGTTTGGTAGTTTGGCAAACTCGTCTCAGGCATAAATTGGAATATGAAGAAAAATTGCATTTCGTTATTTTCAACGAATTGCAAATACTAAAAGGCCAGCCTTCTGCTTACCCGGCTGGCGAAATTGAATTGCAAAATGAACTGGCGCTCGATTTGGACCTCCTAGGCCCCGGCAGTTTGTTTCACCACATCAACCGAACGGGTACCGCTGGTGGGCGCATACTGCTGCGCGATACCATGCTGCATCCGCCACAGCATCCGGAAGCCATACGTCGCAACCAGGACGCCATACGCATGCTTATGCAAGACCCTGAGTTTTGCCATAAATTTCAGACGAATGCCCTGCTTACAGATGAAAACATGGAGCAGACATCGCGCCTGCATGCTTGGGGAATGGAGCGAATAGACTGGATACACAGCCCTCAGATACGCCTGCTCAAATGGATGGCCCCGGTAATCTTTGTACTGGGTGTATCGCTCTCAGCACTTCAGGTTTCAGCAATGGCATGGGTGTATGCGTTTATGTTCAACCTCATGGTCGCAGGCTATTATGCACGTAAGACTCAAAAAGTACATCAGGCACTGAGCAAAGGCTGGAACACTGTAAAGCTTTATGCATTGCTCTTTCAGACCATTTCTGCAAAAGATTTTTCGGGAAATATAAGTCTGGCCGAAATTGCAGAAATAAGCTCCGATGCTGCCCTCAAACTCCGAAAACTTGCACGCATTGGCGAATTGTTTGATCAGCGCATGAATTTGGTAGTAAACGTGATGCTCAATGGAATTTTTTTGTACGACTTGCATCTGGTATCCGCCTTAGAAAAATGGAAGCGTGAGAATTACGACGAACTGAATGAGTGGCTTAAACGGGTATATAAACTGGATGTATTGGTTTCCTTCAGTGGTTTTGCATTGCAGCACCCTGAGTTTAGCTTTCCGGTGGTTGAAAGCGAATTTTGTTTTGAAGCCAAAGATTTGGGGCATCCGCTTATTTTGGCAAACAAGCGTAAAACCAACGATTTTACTTTTAACAAAAAGCCCATGGTGGTATTGCTCACGGGCTCCAATATGTCAGGAAAAAGTACTTTC
Source organism: Bacteroidota bacterium (assembly GCA_020048155.1). Classification (GTDB taxonomy): domain Bacteria; phylum Bacteroidota; class Bacteroidia; order Bacteroidales; family DYOH01; genus JAIFMY01. The sequence continues at coordinate 1,114 of JAIFMY010000245.1, read as the reverse complement.
CTGCGTACCTTGGGCATAAACCTGCTCATGGCCGAATGTGGCCTGCCAGTGTGTGCTTCCTATTTTCGCTTTTCACCACTTACCTTACACACAAGTTTGCGCTTGTCGGATTCGTTGCTTTCCGACGAATCTTATTTTTATGCCGAACTGAAACGGATACGCCACATCATGGAAGAAATACAATATGGAGAGGCTATGGTGCTGCTCGATGAAGTGCTAAGAGGAACCAATTCCGACGATAAGCGAGATGGTACCTACAAGCTTATTAAAAAGATGCTTGGGCAGCAAAGTGTATGCATGATAGCCACGCACGATATTGAACTTGCCCGCACAGAACTTGAGTTCCCCGATAAGGTGTTGAACTACTGCTTCGAGAGTACCATCGAGAACGATGTCTTGAATTTTGACTACAAATTGCGCCGGGGCTATGCCACAAACCGCAATGCAGTATTTCTGATGAAAAAAATGGGAATTATAGGAGATTGAAGCCTAAGTAAGCTTTATGCTTTTGTAATGTGGATTTATTTTTGAGTATCTGAACTCATTGAGCAACTTCCCGTTTTTAACTATGGCTTTCTCAAAAATGGTTTCAAACCTGAAACCCGATTTTTCGAGTACCCTTTGCGAGGCCTTATTGGTTTCGAATACACAACTATATATGCGAATAAGCTTCAGCACGTTGAATCCATATTCCACCATGTGGTTTACAGCGAGTGTCGCAATTCCATTTTCTCGATACGCAGGACCTATCCAGTAACCCAATTCGGCTGTAAAACGGTATATATCGGTGTGTACACTAAGACCTATGGCACCCACCATAAGGTTTTGGTACTCTACAGCTAATGTTTGAACCGGTTTTATTGAGTTTACATGAGCAATAAAATCGAGGGCATTGCTTATTTGATAATCTTTTGGAAACGAATCTTTGACATTTAGCCAGATATCGCTGTCGTGCACAAGGTCTACTATACGTTGCGCATCGCTTTCGGTCAATGGCCGCAATACTACATCATTTGCTCCGGCTTCTTGCATAAAAGAAATTTTTTCTTTACGTTTTCTAAAGATAGTTTAAATTTCAGAATTTGCAAACGAAAAATGAATGACTTATTTCGGT
>JAIFMY010000191.1 GCA_020048155.1 Bacteroidota bacterium | reverse complement strand
AGTAAGCATCAAATCCTGCATCTGACTCATCTTCCATATTTAACACCACTTTTTTGGATTGGTGGTTGTTAGTATATTTTTTGTATTGTACAGGAGCGTCTGACTTAATATCAACACTATATGATTTTGTATTTGAAGTATTTACAAGTCCGGTAAGCTTTTCTTGCATCATCAGTATTTCATTGTGAAGTTTTAAGATTTCATCTTCTTTAGATTGGTGAGTTTTGTAGAAGGATACTACTTCCAGTATTTGGTTTGCGAGTAAATGCATTTCAGATGCCTTTGCATTCATGTCTTCAGATATGGAGGCATTCATCTGAGTGATTTCGTTGAGCTGATTCATGGCCTGGTTTATTTGCACCAAACCTTGTCGTTGCTCATTGCTCGACACTACAATTTCTTGAACCAGATAGTATGTTTTTTCAATTTTCTGAATGATTGAGCTTATCAGGTTGCCCGAATTTACGGCATTGGCCACCGATACTTCCGACAGTTCGCTGATGGTTTGAGCTGCTTTTTGGCTATTTTCCGAAAGCTCTCTTATTTCCTCGGCTACTACAGCAAATCCTTTTCCATACTCGCCGGCCCGAGCAGCTTCTATGGCTGCATTGATGGCGAGTATGTCGGTACGCTCTGCTATATCATTGATGATAGAAATTTTATTGACAATGGTTTTAAGCGAGTCTATATTGTCGTATACCACCTTGCTAACATTTTTTATATCTGCGGCCGAATCATTTGCCATTTGCTGGGTTACTTCAGCATTATCTGCATTCTGATTTATACTTGCCAGCATTTGTTCCATCGAAGAGGAAATTTCTTCGATAGAGGCTGCTTGTTTGGTAGCACTCGTGGAGGTTTCGTCGGCCGACGACAAAATCTCCCGGCTGGCCATTTTATACTTCACCGATATTTCCTTTATGTTACTAATTATTTCTAAATTTTTAGAACACAGGGTATTCATAGATTCTGCTAATGCTTTTGTTTCGTCGTTGGTGTGTATGTCTATTTGTTCATAAAGAATTCCATCGGCCATTTTTTTCGAAAACTCAACACTTTTGTTTATAGGAATTGTGATGCCTCTGCTTATGAATATGATAATAAAGAGGGCTATAAGCAAACCTGCAAAGCCAACGATAATTGCAATTCTGAGCTGGTCAGTAGCACGTTGGGTTAGTTCATCAGCATCGGCAGTTACAAATACGTACCAAGGAGCGTTGGTGTCTTCAATATCGATACGGCTAACTGTGGTGATTGTTTTTTTACCGGTTATAGAGTCGGTTGCTGCATACTGAAAGTTGCTTCCTTTTTTCATGGCATCTTGCAATGCAGTTGAATCGACCGGTACATGATTGAAAACCGACTTGCCTATGAGCGCTGTGTCTGTATGTGAAACTATGGTGAAGGACGATGTGGCGATACTGCTAGTACCACTTTCGAAAATGTTTGAACGTTCAGTTATTTGGTATAGAATGCTCAATTCTACATCTATGCCTATTACCCCAACGAAATTTCCATCAACCAATATAGGGTGTACACAAGATGTTTCGTAATATTTTTTTTGGGTTTTATCACCTAAGTATACCCACTCGAAAGGCTCTACAACATAGGAATGACCCAATTTTTTTGGCATAGCATAAAAATCGTCGTCATAATAATCTTCATAATCTGAACCATAATAATCTTCCACTATTTCATTTCCGGATTTTAACCAAGAAGACCCAAATAGCTCGATAGATTTGGAAATGCTAAGTTCTTCGACAGCGGCTGCTTTGGCTTTGTCGTACTCAAATTGCGACCAAATACTCAGGTAACTGGTGTCATTTTCGAGGACACTTCGCATAAGCAAATCGAATGGTTTTCTGTTCAAATCGCCTGATTTTTTCCAAATTACAAATGCTTCAGCTATTACCTCAGAGCGGGATAAGGCTTTTTCGAGGTATATTTTTACATCAAATGCTGCCTTGTCGCTATGCTTTATAGCCAGTTCTTTGGTGTTCTGCAGCACATCTTCGTATATTTTTGTTGATAGATACTGCGTAATGAGCAAAAATAAAATGCTTACCGGAACAAATATGTAGACTATGAGTTTATATTTCAGTCGCTTGTTTATTATCTTCATCATAGTAGCAGTATTTTAAGTTCTAATTTTTTGGTTTTGTAAGGTATTTAAGCTGAATCAAACCATTGTCGAATTGCTTGCAGTATTCCAAATTAAGTTGATCAGAGCTAAGACCCGATGGGGGAAAAAGCTTAATGCCGTTGCCCAAAAACTCGGGCAGAATTGAAATTGTAAAAGAATCGATAAGCCCAAGCTTATGGAAAGAAGCAATTGTTTCAGCACCACCATCTATATAAAATTTTCGTTTGTACTTGTCGCACATCAGATTGTAAAGCTGCTGTATATCTTGAGAATAAAAAATGAAGTTCTGAAAATTGGTTCTTGGAGTGTGTGTAATCACATAGCATGGCTTACCTTCATAGTAATGCTGCATCTGAAAAGATTGCAGTTTATCGAAAGTTTTACGGCCTATGATGATAGCGTCAACATCATGCATAAATCTTGAATAGCCATAATCTTCGTTTTCCTGATAATATTTATCCAGAAAGCCAATATCATTATCAAGCCCGGCAATATATCCATCCAGGGTTTGGGCTATGAATACTGCAAGTTTTTCAGGTGAATGATTCGAATTCATTGTCTATGGATGTTTCTGGTGAGGTACTTAGGTCGAGTAATATTCCGTTTGCTTTTGGCTGTGATTTCACCATCGTTTTCAACTTTTTGTTTTCAGTTTTCATGGCATCTAATTCACTGGTAAGTTTTTTGATGCGTGCTTCCATTTCTAAGTTTAGGTCGGAGGCTGAAATAAGATTTTTGTTGAAAAAAGAAATGGTTTTTACCAGCATTTCAGCGTGGCTGCTGAGTTGTTCGGCAGTAGAGGCCAGCTCTTCAGAAGCAACAGAATTAGATTGGGTGACTTGCGTAAGTTGAAGTATGGCTTGGTTTATTTGTGCAGTGCCACTGGCTTGCTCTATGCTTGCCGATGTTATTTCCTGCACAAGCACAGAGTTTTTCGTAATATTAGGTATGAGGTTTTCCAGAAGTTTTTGGGATGAAAGGGCTTTGTTCATACTATTGGTTGAAACCTCCTGTATGTCTTGAGCTGCTCGCATGGTGTTTTCGGCTAGTTGACGTACTTCAGATGCTACCACTGCAAAACCTTTCCCGAAATCGCCGGCACGTGCTGCCTCTATGGCTGCATTTATAGCAAGCAGATCGGTTCGTTCGGCAATATCGTTTATCACCGATATTTTATTTACAATATTGTGCATGGCCTCATTGGTGGCTTTCACTGCTTCGGTTATGATTATAACGCTATCTGAAACCTGTTTTGCAAGTGTTTCGGCCTGTCGTGCATTTTCAGCATTGGAATTTATGCTGGCAGTCATTTCCTCAACCGAGGAGCTGGCTTGCTCAGATGCTGCGGCTTGCTCTGCAGAGCCCGAGCTTAGTGTTTGCGCCGCATGGCTTAGGTCTTCTGCTGTGCCGGCTACTATTCTCACCGATTCTATCACGTCCTCTATCACCTCGGCTATGGCAGTAACCATATTGTTGAGGGCCTGCATTTGTTCATCATCTTTGCTTCTAAGGTCTATTTTTACATCCAAATAGCCATTCCCAATCATTCTGGTAATTTCTACTATTTTTTGGGTAGAGTCTATAAGCTGGTTTATGGCATTTTTTATACTTACAAAGTCTCCGTTGAATCCTTCGGTAAGTTTTTGGGGAATATCGCCCTTGGAGATACGTTCAAGGTAATTGTTGGTAATGGAAATAGGAGTAACAAAAGCCTGTGTAAGTGAATTGGTAGCTTCTGCCAGTTTTTTCCATTCACCCGGAAATTCATCTGTATTGATTCGGGAGTTCAGGTCGCCTTGGTTTATACGTTCAATTTGGGTTTGTACGGATTTTGTAGCTTTATTGATAGATTCTACCATTTCAGTAAAAGATTTATTAAGCAATCCAATCTCGTCGCGTTCTGTTATTTGGCTTAATTTATTGAAGTTCCCCGAAGAAACCTCATACGATGTTTTACTGAGGTTTTCGAGCGGTTTTACTATGTTACGCCTCAGCGACATGGTGTTCAGAAAACCTATTGCGAGGGTGAATAACATGAGAATGAAATTCTTTTCTGCCATAAGGCCAATGGTGAGTTTTTCTTTATACAATTCCACAAATGAAAGGTTGGCAAGTATAAAAAGTGCTACCACACTAAAAAGTGTGATAATTACATTGGCTATGATTTTAAACCCCAATGGCAGTGTTGTAGATTTTTTGGAAAGTGGCAGATCTATACTAATTTCTTCCAAATATCTGATGCCCATAAAATATACTGGCATAGGTATTAGCAACCCAAATACAAAACTATAAAGGGCACCTAAGATGGTTTCGGCATTGAATTTCAGAAACATCGCGTGCACCAGTGAACCAGTTGTGGGAAAAAGCAGAAATACCAACCCCATAAACCTAGGTATAAACCGGATGATTTGTTGCATTTCACCAGTAGGAATGCTACCTGGTTCGGATAATCCACGTCTTAGTTTTGATAGTTTGGTATACAAAACATAATTGAGAAAACTGATAAACGCAATGTGGAAGAAAATAACAAAAGGCTCTCTAAAGGTGTCCCAAAAGGCATCATCTGAACTTATAATGCCCAAATAAAAAAGGACATAAATATAAATAGCAGAAATCCATATACTCGATGTTCCAAAAACCCATTGAATAAAGTTGATTTTTGCAGAAATTTCGCTTCGTTTCATATGCTTTATTCGTTTTCGTTTCCGGAATGTTCCAAAATAAAATCCAATTCTAACGCTGTAAAAATTTTATCGATATTCAATACCGATACAAACTTTTCGTTTATCTGGAATACACCGTAGAGATATTCAGGATTGTAAATACTGCCAAATTCGGGAACTGCTTTTAACTGATCTATGGGTACTTCAATTACTTTAAGTACTTTCTCAACCGAAATTCCTGCATTTACCTTGCGATCATTTATGTCCAGTTCTACAATGATTATAATTTTTCCAGGTGTGGTTTTCTCTGTTTTCTTATGTGAAGCAAGTTTTGCATTGGCGTCAACTACTGTTAGTATTTCACCTCTGAAATTTATAATTCCCAACACAAACTCAGCTGTACTAGGTACAGGAGTAATTTCCTTGTTGCGCTGTACTTCAAGCACCTTGTGTATATTAAGTGCAAACCAGTTGCTTCCGATTGCAAATGTCAGAAATGTTTGCTTTTCAATTTCAATGTATTTTTTCATCCTAACAAAATTATATGTTTAAGGTAGAATGGAATACCCATCTATCCGACTTAGAAATCTCTCTATTTGCATTATCTGAAGATGGGTATTTCATTGAAAAATTATTTTAAAATTTTCCTTTTTATAAGTTTAGTTGTATCTAGTATAAGGGCCAATCTGCCATCGCCCAGGATGCTTGCGCCGGACAAAAATTCCTGATGACGGTGAAAATAGCTCAACGGCCTTATCACTGCTTGATTTTCTCCTATTACCTCATCTACTATCAATCCGTAGTATTTATCGAAATGAGAAATAATCACTACTTTCTGTTTGGTAGCCAACCCGGCATCCATGCAGAATTCTTCAGCCAAATCGATTGTAGGTATGAGTTCACTGTCATATACAATTTGTCTTCTGTAAGTATCTGGTTGCAGAGCGCTTATATTGTGACAACTGATAATGGATGAAAGAGGAATGAGAAATATACTATTTTCGATGCGTACCATCAGGGTATCTATAATCGACAGTGTAAGAGGCAGCTTAAGTGTAACACTAGTCCCAAGGTTTATTTCGGAATCCACATCTATTTCACCTCGAAGGTCGCTTATGGTTTGTCGTACTACATCCATCCCCACACCTCTGCCCGATATTTCGCTAACCGTTTCGGCAGTAGTAAAACCTGGTGCAAAAATAAGAGCAAGGCATTCCTTTTTGTCGGGTGTGTCTTTAGCATTTATCAGTCCTTTTTCAATGGCTTTAGTCCGTATAAACTCAGGGTCAATCCCTTTGCCATCATCTTGTATTTGTATAAAAACATTGGCGCCCGAATAGAAGGATATGAAGCGTATAATACCTTGTCGGGATTTGTTTTTTCTGAGTCGTTCTTCGGGGGTTTCTATTCCGTGATCAAGACTATTTCTCAGTATATGAAGCAAAGGTGCTTCCAGAGCGTTTATTATGGTTTTATCCAGTTCAGTATCTGTACCTTCGGATACAAACTCAACTTCTTTCCCCAGTTTGAGCGACACGTCGCGTATAAGCCGGCGAAGCCTTACCAGTAGCACGTCTATTTGTACGAGCCGCATATGCAGAGCATTGTCTCTGAATTTTCGTGACAGCTTATTGAGCGATGATACCAGTTTGCTCATTTCCGGATTGGCGTATTTCTGCACTTGTAACTCCATTTGCGAGTTCAGAATTACTAGCTCGCTTACCAGATTTACATAATCATCCAATCTTTCTGATGCTACGTTTATTACACTATTCTTTTTGGTCTGAACTTCTATGTTTCCCGGCTCTTCGGGGTTGTATGTTTTTAAGGTATTCTCCTTCATTGCGGCAGCAAGCCGACTTTCCAATTTCATACATTCCGCCTGTATTTCATCTGGATGGAATAGAAAATCTTTAAATGAATCATTTATAGCCTCTAGCTCCAAATCCGAAAGATGATCTTTTGCGTTCAGACTGAGGGCTATATATTCATTATCAAGATAAAACATGAATACATCTTCTATAGCTTCGCGGCTAATGTCGCTACCGGTAATTATCAAATCCCATGATAGATGCGTAGTATTGTACTTGAATCTATCGAGTGAGGGCACGTCCTGAAAATTCACCCTGGTTTGAATAGACGCCAATTCAGCAATTTCACGGAATACCCCCATGGGGTTTACACCTCGCATAAATAAATCGGAGTCTGGAATAAACCGGATAAGCCAAATAGAAGCTTGGCTTGGGGTACTGTACTGATTATGCGATATATCTGTTTGGAATATTTCTGATTCGGTGACATATTGCGTTTCTAGCCCTGCAATTGCTTGCTGAATATGCAATACCCTTTGTTTTTTCGATTCCGAAAGATTCTCTTTTGATTCAAGCATAAGCACTATAAGATCCATGGCCTCAAAAGTGCATTGTATAACCAAAGGGCTAAGTTGTTCGGTTCCTTCTCTTATCAGGTGGTATTTATTTTCGAGAATATGTGTGAATGATTCAATCTGATTCAAACCAAACATACCGGCCGAGCCTTTCAGTGTATGCAATACCCTGAAAATTTCCTGTATCCCCTCATTCCACATAGGGTTCTCTTCCAGTTTCAAAAGCACTTCTTCTACATTGCTTATGAGTTGCAATGCATCGGCTATATATTTGTCCTGATATTCAATCATTCTGCTTAGATATTTACAATCAACCCAGGCATTTTTTTACTACTTTCAGAAATTCGTCTTGCTTGAACGGCTTTTTTATCCAGGCAGTAATTTTGAGAGCACTGGCTTCATTGCGTTTAGTGGGATCGGTTTCGGTGGTAAGCAAAATAATGGGTAAAAACTGATAAGCACTGAGTTGTTTCACTTGCTCAATAAGCTCAATGCCTGTCATTTCTGGCATATTGAGGTCTGTTATGAGCAAATGAATGGGCCTACCGTCGAAATACTGAAGTGCTTCTTTTCCATTTTCTGCCTTCAGAATATTAATGTCAAAATTATTTTTTATCGTAAATTCTATTACCCACCGAGTGTTTTCAAAATCATCGGCTATTACAACATTCTTTTTCATAATCTTTGGCGCATGAGTTTATTCGATTGGAAAGTTAAGGAAAATGATTGTAAATACAATTTCCAAAAGGTTCAAATTTAGTTCCAGTAGCAAAGAGCAAATTTCTTGCCTTATTTCTTGGTCAATTTTAAAGGATCCAGTATTTGTTCCAGTTCTTTTACAAATTCGGGGAAAGAACCTTCATACTGAGCAATATCGAAAACAGGGTGTATGGTGAGGCTTATTTCGTCTTTTCCAACTCTGTAATGGTTTCCCTCAAACAGTTTGTGGGTGTTTGATACAGTCATAGGTATCAACTTTACCTTTGCTTGAAACAATACTTCGATACCACCGGTTTTAAATGGATTCATTTCTTGTTTTCGGCTACGCGTTCCTTCCGGAAATATAAGCATCGGGCGGCCGGTTTTTATTTCTTCGACCCTCGATTTTATTATTTGCAGGGCTTGTTCTCTGTTGCTGCGGTCTATAAAGGGGCAACGTACAGCTATCATCCAAAGATTTAACAAAGGTATCTTCAGCAATTGTTTTTTAGCTATCACACCCACTACCTGATTGAGATGGCTCACTAGCAAGGGGGCATCGAAGTAGCTCTGGTGGTTGCTTACAAAACATACATCACCAAATTTGGGTAGATTTTCTTTTCCATAAATTTTGTATTTAATCCCTCCGGTCATGAGTAGTCCTCTGCCCCAAGTATTTAAAGCAAAAATTAAAAGTTTGTCTGAAATACTATGTATACCTATAGCCCGAAATAAATAAATAGGTATGAGTATTGGGGTAAAACCTAACATCACCACAAAATTGTAAAACATAAGCAAGCCAAACCTCATGATTCTGATTATTTAGAAAATAAAAATCCTTTTCAGGGGATAAAAAATTAGGTTAATGTGTATAACGAAGGCCAGCCATTGCGCTAAAGCTCTGATGGATGGCCTTTGTAGGTTTCTATTTCATGCAAACGTTACACCAGTTTGTTGGCTACCATGCTTTCCACATCTGCAATTTCTTTGGGTATAGGCCTACCCAGTACTTTGCATCCGGTTTCGGTGATGAGCAAATCATCTTCGATTCGTATACCACCAAAATCTTTGTAGGTTTCAGCTTTATCAAAATTGATGAAGTCTTTGTGAGTTCCGGCAGCGCGCCATTGGTCAATGAGGGCAGGAATGAAATAAATACCCGGTTCATCGGTCATCACATGTCCTGGTTTCAGGCGTTTGCCCATGCGCAGGAATGCAAGACCAAATTGTGAGGCACGGCTAACTTCGTGGTCGTAGCCTACATAGTTTTCACCCAAATTTTCGAGGTCGTGCACATCGAGACCCATTTGGTGGCCTAAGCCATGCGGAAAGAACAGAGCATGTGCACCGGCAGCTACAGCAGCATCTGTGTCGCCTTTCATCAGTCCTATTTCTTTCAGTCCGTTTACTATGGTACGGGCAGCCAACAGGTGCATGTCTTTATAAAAAATACCAGGTTTGCATGCTTCTATCACTGCCTTGTTGGCATTGAGCACAGTCTGGTATATTTCGGCTTGCTTTTGACTGAACTTACCACCTACAGGAGAGGTGCGTGTAATGTCAGCAGCATAGTGTTTATTTGTTTCGCAACCTGCATCTACAATCAGGAGTCGTCCGTTTTTCAGGAAATGGCTATGGTCGTGGTTGTGGAGGGTTTGTCCGTTCATGCTAAGTATAACCGGAAAGGAAACCGGACCTCCACCTGCTAGGGCTATACCCTCTATTGTGCCTGCAATGGCTTGTTCCCATACCCCCTCGTGTGCCATTCGCATTGCGGTAGTGTGCATACGATATGCGGTTTCGAGGGCTATTTCGATTTCGACTATTTCTCGGGGTTCTTTTATTTCGCGCTGGGATACAATGGCTTTAATGAGTTCTACTGAGCTGTGTGTTTTGATCAATGCTGGGGTTAAGCCAAGCCAATCCTGAAACATAAGTTTGAGTTCTGCCCTGTATGGTGCCACAAAATGTACTTTTCGCCCCGCAGCTATTACACCTTGCAGGTACGCACCAAGTTCTGCATTGGTCAATACCTTATTTGCCCCCACATGTTTGGCAAGTTCGTCAAGCGATGGAAGATTGCCTTCCCATATGATATCATCCATTTCCTGATGATTGCCAAATAGTATATCTGTACCTTCTTCCAAATCCATCACTCCGGCAAATCCGGCATGGTCGAGCCCAAAATAGTACAAAAAGTTGCTGTCTTGTCTGTAGCCATAGGTATTGGCCGGATAGTTAAACGGAACTTCGGGGTTGCCCGGAAAGAAAATGACTCCCGATTTTACTAGTTTGCGCAGCTGATTCCGGCGCGAGGTATATACTTCACTTGAGAACATTGGGTTGAGATTTATTTGTTTTATTATATATGGAGTTGCCCCCGTCAGTATTTACGTGTGCTGTATGCAATCGCAAGTTTGTAAATAATGTTTAGATTCCCAAATAAAAAATAAGGTTTCAAAATGGGGAAATGATATAATACAAAAGGCTGTCATGTGGACAGCCTTTCTTGATTCATATAAACCTAATTTACATTAACCTAACCTACTTGCTTAAGTATTATCTTAAAACCATTTCCTGAAGAGATGTATATTATATTTTCGTTATTCAAAAACGCAACTCATATTTTTGTAAAACATGTTTTACTTATAGTATGCTGCAAATTATTTTTCAAAAAACATGCCAAAGATTTTAATACGCACATAATCTGTACATTACATATGCATGATAAAAAAGTCAACTTCATATTTTTGTACGTATCCGTACAATTTCAGTGTTCAAAATCGTACACCGTACGCATCAGTCTTCGTGCATATATATCCGTTTCACCCTGCCGGAAATGCCCGTGAGTATCTCGTAGGGTATGGTTTGCAATGCAGCCGCCATTTGGTATACGGTAGGCTGTGTTCCAAATACTACCACCTCGTCGCCTACCTCGGCAGGTATATCGGTAATATCAAGCATGGTCATATCCATGCATATATTTCCTATGGTGGGCACCCATTGGTTGTGTACCAACATCTTCCAGTTGCCATTTCCCAGCTTTCGGTTTAGCCCGTCGGCATAGCCAATAGGTACCACCGCTATGCGCGAAGTGCGGTTTACGGTGCCGCGCCTGTTGTAGCCCACAGTTTCGTTTGTATCTATGGTTTTTATTTGCGAAATGATGGTACTCAGACGGCTTATGGGTTTCAGTTTATCGGCCAAATGTACACTTACTCCATATAGCCCTATCCCCAAGCGTACCATATCGAACTGAGCATTCGGGAAGCGCTCTATGCCTGCCGAATTGAGTATGTGTCGTATAAAACGGTATCCGGTGCGCGCCATTATGTCGGCGGTGATAGCGCTGAATTGTTGTATTTGCTCTTGGGTAAATGAGTCCATGAGCGGATCTTCGGAGGCCGCCAGATGCGAGAATGCCGATTGAATATGTATTTCGCCAAATTTCAGGAGCAAATCATATAAGCATTGCATATCTGAGGGTTTGAATCCCAGCCTGTTCATGCCGGTATCTATTTTTACATGTACCGGAAAGTGTGCAATATTATTTTTTCGCAAGAAATATCCGAATGCCGAGGCTTTGCGGCTGTCGTACAGGGCAGGTTCCAGCTTATAGCTTACCATGGTGGCAAAAGCATCTTCGGAGGGATTCATCACAATGATGGGAATGCCAATGCCGGCTTTTCTTAGCTCTACGCCTTCATCGGCCAATGCTACCCCAAGGTAGTTTACACGCTGGTATTCCAGTATGCGCGCTATGGCCGATAAGCCACTGCCGTAGGACAAGGCTTTTACCATTACCATCGTTTTCACCTCTTTGTGCAAAATGGAGCGGTACACATTCAGGTTGTGAATAACGGCTTCGGTACTTATAATCAACTGAGTACCATTTTTCTTCTCTTCGAGCAAAGCCACTATGCGCTCCAGTGCAAACAAGCGGGCTCCTTTTATAAGTATGGCCTCGTGCTCAAAATGGAGCGTTTTAATGAGATCGGCAGCCTCGCCAGTATTTTCCACAAAATGCGATTCCGGTATTTCACCAAAATAATCACTGTGTGCCTTTAGTTCAGGTCCTATTCCCACAAACCTGTTTATGCCCAATTGGTGCATCATGTGCGCCATGTTTTGGTACATTTCTGCTTTGTTGTGGGTACTTTGCAGTATATCAGATAGTATTACGGTCTGTTTTTTATACCCTGTTTGGGCGAGAAGCAGGTTGAAAGCGTTATCGAGGCTATGTATATCTGCATTGTAAGAGTCGTTGAGCAGGAGGCATTGGTTTATGCCGGGTTTTAATTCCATACGCATGGCTACTGCTTGTAGTTTAGCGAATTGCTGCACATCAAGATAGGCAGCGTTTTGGTACCAAAGCATGAAAGTGGCTGCTATCATGGCATTCTCTATGGCCCAGCGGCCTTTGAAAGGCAATGTTATCTGGTATAACTCACCGCGGCAAATTAGGTGCA
>JAIFMY010000044.1 GCA_020048155.1 Bacteroidota bacterium | reverse complement strand
AACCTATTCCAGTTTTCTCACCAGCAGCGTACGACAGCGTAATTTTGATATTCTCAAAATTTGTCTCGATTTGCCTCGCCCCTTGCTGCATGAGCGTATTAACCTACGTGTGCACGAAATGGCAAGAAACGGGCTCTTGCAAGAAGTACAAGCATTGTTGCCCCACAGGCAGTTGAATGCACTGAATACGGTGGGCTACAAAGAAGTTTTTGAATATCTGGATGGCAGTATTAGTTTTGAAACAGCCATAGAAAACATACAGACCAATACCAGACAATATGCGCGCCGCCAGTTAACATGGTTCAGACGCGACAAATCTTATCACTGGTTCGAACCTGCACAATTGGATGAAATAGAAGCCTTGATAACGAAATACATGCAACATGAGTGTTGAATCTGTAAAATATACCTTACGGGTATACGCCATCATTCGTAATAGCCGCAAAGAGGTACTCATAGCCGACGAATATCATTTTGATATGCCCATGATCAAGTTTCCGGGTGGTGGCATGCAATTGCATGAAGGGGTATTGGAAGCTTTGCAACGCGAGGCGTGGGAGGAATTGCAACAGCCACTGCAGATTGGCGATTTGTTTTATGTGACCGATTTTTATCTGCCCAACAAATTCAGGCCTGAGTTTCAGCTTATCAATATTTATTATTTCGCAACGCTTACACAGGAAATTACATTTCCGCTGGCTAACAGTAAATTTGAGAAAACACCTTTTATTAACGGTAGTTTTGCATTCAGATGGGTGCCTGTAGAAGCACTTGCTCAAGAGGATTTTACCTTCGATTCTGATAAAGCCATGGTTCAGAAATTAATCGCATGGAACAAGAACCAATCTACATCTTTTTCTTCCTGATTTTAAGAATTGACTTGTATGAAATTTAGTATCATAGTCCCCGTTTATAATCGTCCGCAAGAAGTGCTCGAATTGCTGCAAAGCCTTGCTAAGCAAACTTATACACAGTTTGAGGTAATAATAGTGGAAGACGGCTCGAGCATAAGCTGTGAGCAAATAGTTGCCGATTTTTCGCATCTTCTTGAAATAAAATATTTTACAAAACAAAACGAAGGTCCGGGCCTAACCCGCAATTTTGGGATGAAGCATGCCGGTACCGATTATTTCATCTTTTTCGACTCCGACTGCCTGATTCCTGAAAACTATATGGGAATAGTAAATAGTGAGTTAACTGCCCATTTTACCGATGCATATGGAGGCTCCGATGCTGCCCATAGCTCATTCACTCCCATACAGAAAGCCATAAGCTATAGTATGACATCCTTCATCACCACTGGTGGCATACGCGGGGGAAAGAAAAAAATGGATGTGTTTCATCCCCGCAGTTTCAATATGGGCTTTTCGAGAAAAGTATATGAAAAAACAGGTGGATACGCTGCCATGCGCTTTGGCGAAGATGTAGATTTGAGCCTGCGTATTCTGGAAAGTGGGTTCAAAGCAAAACTCATTCCCGATGCTTTTGTGTATCACAAACGCCGCACCTCTTTTTATAAATTCTATAAGCAAGTGCACAATTCGGGTATGGCGCGCATAGCTCTTTATGCTCGTCATCCGCAATCGCTCAAACTGGTGCATATGCTGCCTGCCGCCTTTGTAACTGGCACTTTATTTCTGATTTTATTATCATTATTATTCCCGGTAAGTCTTTTACCCATATTCATGCTGGCATTGCTTATATTTGTGCATGCAGCCGTAAGCACTGGTTCTTTCAGGGTAGCATACTTATCGGTAGTGGCTTCGTTTGTTCAGCTATTTGGCTATGGAATTGGGTTTTACAGGGCAGCATACAATTATTTTATTTTGAAAAAAACAGAAAAATTCGCCTTTCGCGAAAATTTTTATAAATAACGAAATATCTGAATATTGAAATGGTAAAGCGAGATGCACCCCGCACCGAAAAACACAAACGCCGGCACAGCCTAACGCTAAAGCTGAATAGTTACGAGCAGGAAGCGCTGGATAAATATATGAAGAAGTATAAAGTGGGAAACAAAGCCAAATTTATACGCGAAACCATCATGACTGCAGTACTCAAAAAATTTGACGAGGATTATCCCTCACTGTTCGACCAAGATACCGAAAATAAATAATGTGCCTTTATGCGTGAAATAGAACTGCTTGCTCCGGCCAAGAATGTGGAAATAGGTATAGCTGCCATAAATGCCGGTGCCGATGCAGTGTATATAGGTGCAAACAAGTTTGGAGCGCGCAAGGCAGCTGCCAATTCGGTGGAAGATATAAGCAAACTGATAAAATACGCCCATCAATACCGTGCAAAGGTTTTTGTAGCCCTCAATACCATTTTGTACAACAACGAACTGAAAGACGCTGTGCAACTGGTACATCAACTGTGGAATGCTGGTGCCGATGCCATGATTATTCAGGATATGGGATTGCTGGAAGCCGATTTGCCTCCCATTCCCTTGCATGCTTCTACCCAAGCCAACAACAGAACCATTGAAAAGGTTAGGTTTCTGGAAGACTGTGGTTTTACACGAGTAGTGCTTGCCCGTGAACTGAATTTGAAGCAAATTGCAGAAATACGTCAGCAAACCTCGTTAGAACTTGAGTTTTTCATACATGGTGCCCTGTGCGTTTCATACAGCGGAAATTGCTATATGAGCCTTGCCATGGGTACACGCAGCGGCAATCGGGGCGAGTGCGCGCAACCATGTAGGCTAAAATATGCATTTACAGATTCGCAGGGAACAAGGCTCTTGCCAGATGCGCATCACCTCTCGCTCAAAGACCTCAATCATTCGTCTGACTTGCTAAGCCTTGCAGATGCCGGCATTTCGTCGCTCAAGATTGAAGGCCGTCTCAAAGACGAGGCGTATGTAATTAACACCGTTACACATTATCGGCGTGAGATAGACCAATGGCTGGAAGGGAGCAAATCGTATAAAGCTGCATCATCGGGCAAGGCAAGCTCAAATCTGGTAGCCGACCCACAGAGGAGTTTCAACCGTGGTTTTAGCTCTTATTTTCTTCACAACCGAACGGACGAAATTTATGCTTCAGATTCGCCAAAAGCAATTGGACAACCTGTTGGGGTGGTGACTCTATCGGGCAAAGGGTTTATGGTTATTGCAGAAAAGCCTGACGTAGTACCGGGCGATGGTTTGTGCTATTTTTCACCATCTAAAGAGCTGATGGGATGCAATGTAAATAAAATAAACGGAGCGAGAATAGAATTGAATAATCCTGTGGTGGTTCCACCCGGTACACTTATTTACCGAAACTTCGACAAAGCATTCGAGGACAAAATTTCATCGGTTAAATTTTCAAGAAAACTGGACTTAAGCGTAGAATGTCATTGCAATGCTGATTGTTTGATAATTACAGCAACCGATGAAGATAATATAGCTGCCAGTCTGCAGGTTGACAATACTTTTGAAGAAGCCAAAAATGCTGAAAAGGCTCTTGAAAGCCTGAGAACGCAACTCTCTAAAACCGGGGATACAATCTGGCAAGTAACTGAAGTAAAAATTTCGGGGCAGAATGTGCCATTTGTGCCTGTATCTCAGCTCAATGAGCTTAGGCGTAAGCTTCTGATTATATTGCTGGAAAAACGCGAGGCGGCATTTCAGCCAGAGTCCGTAGTTAGAGACAAGACCAAAAAAGTGGTATTTCCAACCTCAGAGGCGCAATACTCCGAAAATATCTCAAACGATTTTGCAAAATTGTTTTATGAGAAAAGTGGTGCACAGGTGCGCGAACTGGCTCCCGAATTAACAGGAAATTATACCAATAAAGCACTCATGACCACCAAATTGTGCATGAAGTACAAAGCCGGATTTTGCCCTGTTCATTTGCAAAACAAACAAAAACTGAACGAACCTCTTTATCTTTTAGCCAACGATAAAAAATTCAGACTGGAATTTGATTGTAAGAAATGTGAAATGCTTATATTCCTTGAAAAATAATACCCGATGAGTAGAAGCATCGGGGGGCATACAAACAAAAAACGCCTGCTTGTTCAGCAGACGTTTTTGCTCTCCCTCTAGGACTTGAACCTAGGACCCTCTGATTAACAGTCAGATGCTCTAACCGACTGAGCTAAGGAAGAATTATTTTATACCAACATTGTTAACTTTTGCTCTCCCTCTAGGACTTGAACCTAGGACCCTCTGATTAACAGTCAGATGCTCTAACCAACTGAGCTAAGGAAGAATTTTAAAGCGAGTGCAAAAATAGAAACTTTTGGGTTCTCTCCAAATTTTTAACGGGAAAAAAGCATACTTTTTTTTCAATATCCACGCTTATTATTGTAATTTTTATCCCTTTGCTTTTCTATAGGCTTGTTAATAAACTTGTTTGTCGAAAAACTTCAATACCTGTTTTATAAAATATCTTTTACATATACACTTCAAAAGCACTTTCTGAAATTTAATTTATCTTTACCGACAATGTTTTGCTACCATTCTACCTAGCTTATTATTTCCAATATCTGGGTTTTTGAGGAGGTGAAATGTATAATATTCAGATTTTTAAAAGTTTATACAATAATATCTTATGGCTACTAAAAGTAAAATTCTCGGCATTGGAAATGCTCTTGTAGATGTACTCATTCAGTTGAAAGACGATTCACTGCTTCATCAATTGGGGTTTCCTCGCGGGAGTATGCAACTTATTGATTTTGAAAAACGTGAGCAGATTGATCAAATTACAAAACATTTGCCACGTACTCAAGCATCAGGTGGCTCGGCTGCCAATACAATCCATGGTCTGGCCAAACTTGGTGTGAAGACAGGGTATATTGGTAAAATATCGGAAGATACAACCGGTAAGATTTTTAGGAATGATATGACCCATTCGGGTATTTCGCCTATTCTTCTATATTCTAACACTCCTTCGGGCATGGCAATGGGTATGATTTCTCCCGATTTTGAACGTACTTTTGGCACATACCTTGGAGCTGCTGTTGAAATGACTGCCTCCGAGCTGAAAGAAGAATATTTCAGGGGATATGATGTTTTGCATATTGAGGGTTATCTTACATTTAACCACGACCTTATGATACGTGCCGGCGAGCTTGCAAAATCGCTTGGGCTGAAAGTATCGCTGGATATGGCAAGCTATAACGTAGTAGAACTGAATCGCGATTTTTTGCTCGAGTATATTCGCAAATATACCGACTTTGTATTTGCCAACGAAGATGAAGCCAAAGCACTTTCGGGTGCAGAACCCCGCGAAGCACTTGAGTTTATTTCTTCTATGTGTGATACTGCCATAGTAAAACTGGGCGCAAATGGGTCTATAGCAAAGCATATGGGGCAGTATAGCGAAGCAGGTGTCATTAAAGCCAATCCTATGGATACCACAGGAGCTGGCGACTTGTATGCTTCAGGCTTTTTGTATGGTTTCTATTCCGGAAATGATTTGAACACCTGTATGCAATATGGAGCCATCACTGCCGGAAAAGTAATTGAAGTGCTTGGTCCTAAAATGGATGTAGCTCGTTGGAATAGCATCTATGAAATGATTGGAAATATTTAATAACCAAAATAAATCAAACATTAGACTAAACTTAATACGTAATCATGAAACAAACATTAACCAAGATTTTTCTTTTTAAACTCGGATTTTTCTTAGTTTTCGCATTTTTTGTGCAAAACCTGAAAGCACAGGAAATCAAAAGTCCAAATTTTTATTCTATTCAAGGCAGTTTCAATGAGAAATGGGATAAAGTAGACTACCGTATAAAAGACAATATACGTGGCAAGGGCTGGAAAACATTCCGTCGCTGGGAATATATGATGGAACCTCGTGTATACCCGAGTGGAAACTTTATACAGTATGGAGCATTGTGGGAGGAAGCCCTCAAGTTTCAACGGCTGAGTACATCGGCCGATATGGCCAAGTGGACACCGCTGGGGCCTGTAAATGTGCCATCGGAGTTAGGATCTCCTACGGAATTTGGTGGAAATGGTCGTGTGGATGTGATAGAATTTCATCCCAATGATTCCAATATCATCTGGGTGGGTACTCCATCTGGTGGAGCATGGAAATCTACTGACCATGGTAATACATGGGTGCCAATGACCAACAACCTGCCTACAATGGCCATAGCCGATGTGGCCCTTCATCCAACCAACAACAATGTTATTTATCTGGCTACAGGCGATCGCGATTCCTACGCAGGTACACAGCAGTTTGGCGGATATAGTGTGGGTGTGCTAAAATCCACCGATGGGGGAACCACATGGAATTTAACAGGACTCAATTACAAAAGCTACAATCAGCTTATGGTGAGCGATTTGCTCATTGATAATCAAAATCCGGATACTATATTGGCGGCTACCAACTTGGGAATCTACAGAACTACCGATGCCGGTGCTACTTGGTCTCAAATAATTGGTGGATACAATGTGAAGGACATTAAGTTTAAACCTGGTGACAACCGCATAATTTATGGTGCTACGCTTAGTGCCGGAGGTAATTCAGCTATTTTGCGTTCAGTAGATGGTGGATTGTCATTCAATCCAATGCTTAATTTGCCGATCACAGGCGTTGGTCGCTATGAGTTGGCCGTTTCACCTGCAAATCCGAATGTAGTGGTGGCTTTGGCAGCCAACTTTGAAGATGATTCATTTGCTGGACTTATAAAATCTTCAGATAATGGTGTTACTTGGGCTGTTATTACAGCCGCTTCACCCCAAAATTTATTTGGCTGGAATACAAACGGCAGCGATGCTGGTGGCCAGGGAAGTTACGATATTACTGTCGCCATTTCTCCCGAAAATGAGAATGATATACACGTAGGTGGCGTAAACGTATGGCGTACGCTGGATGGTGGTGTTACTTGGAATGCCATGTCGAACTGGTATACCATGACAGGATATGATTATGTACATGCGGACCAGCACTATATGCAATATTCCCCACTTGATGGACAATTGTATGTAGGTAACGATGGCGGTATATATCGCACCAAAAATGGAATCGAATTTACCGATATCAGCAATACACTTACTGTACTTCAGATTTATCGCATAGGTGTGGCGCAAGCCACTCCGGGTATGATACTTACCGGAAATCAGGATAATGGTACTTACAAATTGGGGGCTAATGGCGATTGGAACTCAATTTTGGGTGGCGATGGTATGGAATGCGCTGTAGACCCTACAAACTCTGCAATCATTTATGGAGAACTTTATTATGGTGATATTCGCAAATCTACCTGTGGCGGTTGTTCATTCAAAAGCATCTCACCTACCGGGGGTAAGGCTGCATGGATAGCACCTTATGTTATACACCCAGTAAGCAACCAAACCATGTATCTTGGTGGGCAAGGTGGTGTTTTTATTTCAGACGATCAGGGCGAAAGCTGGAGAAAATCAAATGTTGGGGTTGCTACTGAAAATCTGCAATCTATAGCTACCAGTGCAGACAATGCAAGTATGATTTATACGGCTACTTTTTCTAGAATCTGGCGCTCGTCGGACAAAGGTGATGCCTGGACTGAGATTACGGCAGGCTTGCCTAAGCTTGCCATTACTTATATAGCAGTTTCACACAAAAACCCTCTGCATGTATGGGTTACTTTGTCGGGTTACGAAGCTGGCGAAAAGGTATATATGTCAACTGATGGTGGTGCTAACTGGAAAAACTATTCCGAAGGCCTTCCAAATGTTCCACTTACAAGTATTATTTATCAGAAAAATTCGAACGATGTTCTTTATCTGAGTTCAGATATTGGAGTGTTCTACCGAGAAGCCGGTATGCCTAAATGGCTGAGCTATAACAAAGGCTTGCCGGGTGGTATGATTTACGAAGTTGATATACAATACTCTGAAAATAAATTGTATGCAGGTAGTTATGGCCGTGGAACCTGGGTTACTCCCTTGTACAAGAAATCGACAGCCGATGTGGGTGTTGCTTCTGTGCTGAATCCATTATCTGGCTATGATCACACTGCCAATGAACTTGTTACTGTTCAGATTTATAACTTTGGTACTGAGGCGCAAAGCAATATAGGTGTGAGTATGGAATTCAATGGGGATGTAGTTTCTGGTGTATATACTGGTACTATTGCACCCGGTGATACTGCTGAGTATACTTTTGCCCAAAAACTAAATATTGAACTTCCGGGTAAATATGCTTTAAAATGCTTTACTATTTTGGCCAACGACCTCGATCCGTCGAATGATGCATTTGAAGCAGAGGTTTGGAACCATGTTACTAACCAAAATGCCGAAACCGGGGAATATGCCATCAATATGCTCAGCTTAGGAGAGTCTATCAATTGTGGAAAAGATGCGTCGCTCAACCTTTCGGGTGCATTCACCATAGAAGCATGGATAAATCCTGCCAGTTGGGGAGAGGCACCAAACGGATACGGTCGAATTGTAGATAAAGATAAATTCTTACTCTATATAAATGATGCTTACTCTGAATACGGAAACCATTCTTTGGTGTTTTCATACAACAACGGGTCTGATGTGAATATACGTATGGTTACCCCAAGTTATAGTATTAAACTTGGTGAATGGCAGCATGTGGCTGTTTCGGGCAATGGTACAAGTAAGCCTGAAATATACATCAATGGAGTGAAACAGACAACTGTTGTGTTTGGTACCGCATTTGCTGGTATTGCAAGCAGCGCTGCAACCGATTTGTATATAGGCGAAAGTGTGAACCAAACCCGAGCCTTTGTGGGAATGCTTGATGAGGTTAGAATTTGGAATGTCTCAAGAACTGAAACCGAATTAAACAATGCACTTTGCTCCAATGTTTCCGGTAATACAGGACTTGTAGGATATTGGAGATTCAACGATGGTCCTGGCGCAACTTACGCCAAAGATCTTAGCGGGAACAATAATCATGGTATTTTTAGCAAAATAGATCCTTATGATAATTGGATGTCGGAAATGCATACTTGCTTTACCTCCGATTTAGAAATCGTAGAACTGGTGTCGCCTGTTTCTGGACAAAACCTGAGCAACGCTGAAAATGTAACTGTTAAGATTAAAAATAACGGAAATGCTGCTCAAAGTAACTTTACTATTCGTTATATTCTAAATAACGGAAATGAAATTTCTGAATTATACACTGGTTCATTAGCAGCAGGTGCCGAAATGAATCATACATTTAGTTCAAAAGCCGATATGTCTGCTTTCGATGGTTACAATTTGAAATTAAGTATTATTGCCGGTGGAGACCAAAATCCTGCCAACGATATGTTGGATAAAATGCTATTTAATACCCAACTGTGTTTCTCAGGAAATAATACTTCCAATAGCAGCATGTATATTCATTCTGTAAGCTTTTCCGATTTCAATAGCGGAAATGCTTTTGAAGGATATTTTCGTAGTTCCGAAATTGCTTCGGTTCACCTCAACAAAATGTATACTTTCAGCACTATTGTAGTAGGCTACAAAGCTGGAGTCGCAGGCAAAATCTGGATAGACTGGAATAATGACAAGTTGTTCAAAGATAGTGAGATAATCAGGGTTTCATTCAATAGCTCTGGTGTAGGCACAGCTAAGTTTATGGGAGATGCCAGTTTAGCCAAAAGTTTAGTAAACATGCGCTTCATGCTTACTGATACTACACTTGCATCCAACTTAAATGCTTGTTCTGCTATAAGTGTTGGCGAAACTGAAGATTATTTACTACAATTGCTAGATCCTCTGGACGATGCAAGCGATATTGCTAGCTTTACAGTTGATGGCCAAGTGGGAGAAACTCAGATAGATGCTGCAAGTAACAAAATTACTGTCATTCTGCCTCGAGGAACGGATCTCAAAAAAGTAGTTCCTGTATTTACACTCAGTACAAGTGCTAAAGCTTATGTAAATAATATATTGCAGGTTTCTGGGGTGAGCACCAATAATTTTACTGATACAGTTGTTTACAAGGTCTATGCTGAGGATGCTACTCATTTCACCAATTGGAAAGTGAAAGTAAGATGGGTGCCCAATTCTCAGACAAAACTACTTACGTTTAGTATTGTGAATCAGGTGCAATCGCTTATAGATACTATTGCACTTACTGTAAATGTGATTGTACCCGACGATGCCAATATGGCTGGGCTCATAGCACGCTTTACTCTTTCTGAAGGTGCTTTTGCAAAAGTAAATGATGTGCAGCAGGTGAGCGGTGTTACCACTAATAATTTCTCCCAACCTGTAGTTTATAAAGTTTACTCTGAAAATTTGGCAAACACACGCGATTGGACTGTGAAAGTTTCCAAAGTTTCTGGCATAAACACTTTGCCCGATACCGAACTAAGCGTTTTTCCGAATCCTGCAGTTTCGTACCTCAGAGTGAATGCTAAACAACCTGTTGCAGTAACAATACTCACTGCCGATGGCAAAATACTTTATGCTAGTAGCACGGAATTAACTGAGCACGAAGTAGACCTGAACAGTTTTGCGAACGGTACGTATGTGGTTAAAGTATTACAAGGCAATTTGCAGAATACCAGGATTATAAATGTAGTACGGTAATTCTTTTACGCATAGCCAATGATTTGCGGGTGTGATTAAAATAGTTTGAACCGCATTTTTGTATGTTATCTAACTTCCCGATCGTATTTTTACTTTCGGGAAGTTTTTTTTTGATATGCTTACTCTTATTCTTCTATTTCTTTTTTTCTGCCAAATCCCTGAGTAATTCTAAATATGTATTCGTTTCAAAATCAATACGTACACGAGAGACATGTTTTATCCCTATGGTGTTTTTACCAAATGGAACCAAATCGTGGTCGAGGTCGTACATGGTTTCCAGATTTTCGGTCACAAAGCTGATGGGAATGATTACGAGCTCTTCTACTCCTTCTGACTTTAATCGCTTCATCACCTCCGGTGTAGGCGGGCCTACCCATGCACTGCCTTTTATTTGAGATTGGTACGAAACTTCGAATTTCATATTTACTGACTCTGCTATCAGTTTGGCCGATTCGGCTATTTCCTGCGGGTAAGTGTCGCCTTTTTCAACAAAAGTCATGGGTATACTATGGGCACTGAAAAGCAACATTGGCGAATTCAGGTTTTCTTTCTCACAATGTTTTTTTACCAATTCTGCCCAAAACGATATGTACAATGGATGCCCGAAATAGGGGGGAGCATATGTAATGTGCACAGATGGATCCATTTTGAAAAAACGGGCGCACTCGTCTAATACGCTTTGATAAGTAGTAAAACTATAATGTGGGTATTGGGGGATAACATGAATATGTTTTATATCCTCATCTGAAAAGGTTTTGAGTACATCGCCAATAAACGGGGGTGAATATGAAAAAGCCATTTTTACATGGTGCTCAGGGAGTATATCTGCTAGGCTCTGTGTCATTTTATTGGTAGTTTCTACAATAGGTGTCCCTCCTATCAATTCGTATTTAGCCCAGGATTTTTTGTATCTGGAATTGCTGATTAAAAAAGCCAGTGCTTTGCGGCCTAGAATGTTGAGGGGCATTATATGCGGGTCGTTGAACATGCGAACCAGAAAGGTTTTCATGTCTTTTTCGTTCAGCGGGCCTCCCATATTTACGAGGAGTACTCCTTTTTGTATATTATTTTCTGTCATCATATTCTTTATCAAATCTATCGTAGCACACAAAATTAACTAAAGACTTTAGTTTACTGATACATTAATAAATATTTTATGAAACATGTTTTAAATCATTGAAACAAGACGTGCAAATTGATTCAAATCAGATTCAAAATCCTTAAATTTGTATGAAACGTTTATATACCTGTATGGATTCTAAAACAGAAATTGTTATATGTCTCGGAAGTTCTTGCTTTTCGAGAGGAAATAAAAAAATAGTAAAGGTGATTGAGCATTTTCTCACTACCCACAATCTAAAAGACAAGGTAACTTTTAAAGGTACGCATTGTTTCAAAGACTGTGTGAACGGACCTTTTATAAAAATAGATGATAACTTATATACCATACAAGACGAAGGAAACGCCGAGGAGGTGCTTAGAAAATTTTTTCAAATTGATATTGCATGATCATTGACCACAAAAAACAACACAATAAAAAACCAATTAAGCCATTGTTGCACATTGATAGTAATTTGTGCACCATGTGCTATGCATGCGTAAGGGCTTGCCCGGTGAACGCTATAGAAATGAAATCTGATGACGAAAAGGCGATTATAAATAGTGACAGATGCATCGGTTGTGGGGAGTGCTATACTTCTTGTAGCTATTCAGCAGTCAAGTATCGCGATTCTATAGAGCATGTTGAAAAAATGCTTAGCTCCACTCAAAAAGTTGTTGCTATCATTGCTCCAAGTATTGCTGCTGAATTTCATGATATTACCGACTATCGGAAATTTGTACAAATGATACGGCAGTTGGGCTTTCAACATGTAAATGAAGTCGCTTTTGGTGCCGATTTGGTTGCCAATGAGTATCTTGAGCTTTTCGATAATTTCAAAGGTAAATATTATATCACTTCCAACTGTCCGGTGGTAGTTTCACTTATAGAAAAGTATCATCCGGAGCTCATCAACAACCTAGCCCCTATAAAGAGCCCTATGTACGCTACAGCTCAAGTAGTACGCGATAAATATGGTGCAGGCATAAAAGTGGTATACATAGGGCCTTGTTTAGCTGTAAAAGATGAGATACTGCTTTACGACGGAGAAGCAATGATTGATGAAGTGCTTACATTTCAGGAACTTCGAACCATGATACTTTCTCACCACATAAATGAGGCTCAACTTGAATTCTCTGAGTTTGACGAGCCATTTGGTGGAAAAGGTGCACTTTTTCCTATAAGGCATGGTTTGCTACAATCTGTTGATATAAAGGAAGATTTGCTCACTGGGACAGTAATTAGTACAGAAGGAGGGGGAAATGTGCTCGAAGCCATCGAAGAGTTTGCTGCCGATCAGAGTACTCTCAAGCGTCATCTCGATCTTTTTTTCTGCGAGGGATGCATCATGGGGCCGGGTACTTCGCCGGGTGGGAAAAAATTTCTCCGACGATCCTTGGTTATCAATTATACCAAGAAAAGACTTAAAATGTTGGATAAAACCAAATGGGAAGTTAATGTAGAGGAGTACATGAAACTCGACCACCAACGTACTTTTGAACCTAATGACATGCGTTTGCCTGATCCCTCACCTCAAAAGGTGAACGATATTCTGCTCAAACTTGGCAAAACAGGCGACGATAGCAGTGGTTGTGGCTCTTGTGGCTATCACTCTTGCAAGCATTTTGCTATTGCTGTAGCTCAAGGACTTGCTTCTACAGATATGTGCCATACTTTTGCTATGCGCAATAGGCTAGACTATATCAAAACCCTGCGCACTGCCAACGAAAAACTGGCTCAGGTGCAAGATGCGCTCAAAATAAGCGAGCAAAATGCTTTGGTTGAGAAAGAATCTGCAGAAGATGCCATGCGTACCACTACTGCCATGCTTCAGAAGCTTTCTACTGCTGTAGTTCTGGTAGATCATAACCTCAAAATTATACAATCTAACGAAAGTTTTATTGCACTGCTCGGCCAAGAAGCTGCCGATATTAATGAAGTTGTGCCCGGACTATTGGGTGCAGATTTGAAAACTTTGCTGCCATATACCATTACCAATCTGTTTTCGTATGTGATCAACAACAACGAAGATATACAAGGCCGCGATGTACATATGGAAGAAAAAATTATCAATCTTTCCATTTTTACAATCAAGAAAAACAAGGTTGTCGGGGCTGTCTTTAAAGACATTCAGGCACCTGAGTTTCACACCGAAGAGGTGATAAGCCGCATAACAGAAGTTATAGACAAAAATCTGGAAATGGTGCAACAAATGGGATTCATATTGGGCGAAACAGCTGCTGAAACCGAGCGCATGCT
Organism: Bacteroidota bacterium; assembly: GCA_020048155.1. Classification (GTDB taxonomy): domain Bacteria; phylum Bacteroidota; class Bacteroidia; order Bacteroidales; family DYOH01; genus JAIFMY01. The sequence goes on along the minus strand of JAIFMY010000044.1, from coordinate 19,608 downwards.
TAACTCTATCATAGAATCGAAGAAAAACGGTGATAAAAGCAATAGGATATGATAGAAGCTTTTCATGTTGAGGTAGAAGTTCAGCAAAAAAATCATCATGGCGAACGTATCTGCGGCGATGTGTTTCTGAGTAAACGCCTTGCCGATGAGCGTCGTTTGGTTGCAGTTTTGTCAGATGGTATGGGGCATGGCGTGAAAGCAAATATCCTGGCTACTCTTACTTCTACTATGGCACTTAATTTTACTCGCGAACACAAAGATTTTAAGCGCACTGCTGAAATAATCATGAATACTTTGCCTGTTTGTAGCGAGCGCAAAATCAGCTATTCTACTTTTACCATCATGGATATTGAGGCCATTAATAAAATTAGTATACTGGAATATGACAACCCAACAGCTATCATTATCAGAGATAAACGAGTTTACGATCCGGGCTGGACAACTATGGAACTCAATAGTAAAAACAATGCGGGCAAAGAACTTAAGAGTTGTTCATTCGATATTAAAAAGGGCGATAGGGTAATAGTATGTTCCGATGGAGTCGCTCAGAGCGGCCTTGGGTCCGATAAATATCCATTTGGATGGGGGCGCGATGGTATTGCAGATTATGCTTTGCAGCTACTCAGCCGTGAAACCAACCTGAGCGCACAGCAACTAAGTACCCGTATACTTAACAAAGCCGTTCAGAACGATGGCTTCATGTCTAAAGATGATACCTCTGTAGTAACTTTTTATTTTCGTGAACCCCGCCGTTTGCTTATTTGCACCGGACCACCTTATGACGAGACCAACGATAAAGTGCTGGCAGAAAAAGTACGCGATTTTGATGGTAGTAAAATTGCATGCGGGGCTACTACCAGCGATATTCTGGCGCGTGAGTTGGGACGAGATATCCGCGACAGTTTCGAGTTTACGGATCCTGATCTACCTCCCATTTCATATATGGATGGCCTCGACCTCATAACCGAAGGAATTCTCACACTTACCAAAGTGCATGATATTCTGAAGAAAATGAACAGTAATACCCGCCTTGGGAAGGGCCCTGCCGACGAAATTGTGAAACTTATACGTGATAGTGACCAGATTCATTTCATCATAGGTACCCGTATAAACATTGCTCATCAGGATCCTAATCTGCCAATAGAGTTGGAAATAAGGCGTACGGTGGTGAAACGCATTGCGCGTGTTCTTGAAGAAAAATATCTGAAAGACGTTCTTACTGAATTTATATAACTGCCTGATTATCCTTATATAAAACAAAACAGGTCATTCATCCGAATGACCTGCCTTTTTTTTAAAAAAAGAAATAATTATTCTTCAGATTCAGCCAAAGCAACTATTGCCTGTGCCCATTTCACAAATTTGTTGTTTGCTAAATCAGCTACAGTACTGATTCCTAAGGCTTCTTTCAAAGCTTTTGCATCTTTTTCTGACAATCCTTGCAATGCATCTACCGGAGCATTTGCAATTTCTTTCAAACTTTTGCCTTCAAATGCTTTGTCAACAGCGTTATTAATATTCATGATTTTTGAAATTAGAAAAATTTAAATAATATTTTTAAACTAAGTACAAGATAGCTTATACTGTCATGAGTAAAATTACATATTATGATTGAATACTGCAATAATTTTTAATAATAATTCGGAATAATATTTTCTCTTTCTGCCTTTCTTTAAAATTATCAAATGAATGCAGTCTCCTTTAATTTCTATCCTTATCTATGTGTGATGAATTTTTCAACAAGTTCACGAGCAGCTTGGGTTGGACTTTGCTGGCCATTCAATACCTGTTTTTCAATCTGTTCTAAATCAAAGTTTAGGCGTGAATATTCAAAAAAATGATTAAATAACTCTTCCTTCAGGTTTTTATACAACCAATCTTTCGCTTGGTCTTTTCGCAGTTTTTCCATATATCCGTTAGATGATATAAGAAGAAAATATTGGTCGATAGTTTCCCAAAGTGCTTCAATACCTTCGCCAGTGATTGCAGAACAGGTGCTTACTTTTGGAATCCAACCTGATTCGGCAGGGGGAAAAAGATGTAGTGCATGAGCATATTCAGCCCGGGCTCGCATGGCTTTGTCCTGATTTCCGGCATCGGATTTTGTGATGGCTATAGCATCTGCCATTTCCATAATACCGCGTTTTATGCCTTGTAGCTCGTCGCCCGCACCGGCAAGCATGAGTAGTAGGAAAAAATCGACCATAGAATGCACCATGGTTTCCGATTGGCCTACACCTACGGTTTCTATGAGTATGGTATCAAACCCTGCAGCTTCGCATAAAATGATGGTTTCTCGTGTTTTGTTGGCGACACCGCCAAGTGTACCTGCACTCGGTGAGGGACGTACATAAGCCATTGGGTTGACAGAAAGTTTTTCCATCCGTGTTTTGTCTCCCAGAATGCTGCCTCCGCTTTTGGTGCTGCTGGGGTCTATGGCTAGTACAGCCACTTTGCGGCCCAATGTGGTCAGATATACTCCAAAAGATTCTATGAATGTACTTTTGCCCACACCCGGAACTCCCGTAATACCTATGCGTTTTGCTTTTCCTGCATGCGGCAAGCACAAATTCACTATTTGCGTAGCTAACTGCTGATGTTCGTTCAATGTGCTTTCTATCAGGGTTATGGCTTGGCTCAGTACCGAAATATCGGCTTGTTGTATGAGCGAAGCATATTCTTGGGCGCTTAGCAGTTTTTTCCTTTTATTTAAAAATTTCTTTACTGCTTGAGTGCTTATCACAGGTGGCTGTTCTATGCCTTTATTTACGCGCAACGAATCGGATGTGTTTTCTTTTTCTGTTTCCTGCATGTGTACTTGTTGTCTGATACAAAAATAAACAAAGCCATTCGCTCTTACAAAAGGGAATGGCTCTGTATGTATTTATTCCTGAAAAAATAGATATGTCAATTGGTCACTTTCCCTTTTATCCAAATCACACTGCGACTGTTTTTGGGATCGTTGGTGATGATGGTGATACTTTTGCTCTGATCGCCTGTGCGTCCGGTACTATCGAATACCGATTCTACCAAGGTAAATTTACCCGGTAAGATGACCATTTCCTTCGGTTCAGCCGCAGTGCAGCCGCAGCTTGCTTTTACTTTACGTATTACAAGTGGCATTTTGCCATTATTGGTAAGCTTGAAACTCATTTTTACCTGAGTTCCGGCTTTAATTTCGCCAAAGTCGTAATTGGCATTTTCGATGCTAATTACCGGGGCATTTTGTCGCTCGGCATCGCTTAGTTTATTGAAATCTTCTGTAATGATTGCTGTGATATTGAGTGTGTTATCAAAATTCCGTTGACCATCGAACGTCACATATACCCGATCAAAAATATAATCCCAGTCATTCTTTTTAGCTCCATTGAAGGTTACCTCAATCAACCCTTTGGCGTTAGGTGCCAATACCTCGGGTACTGCTTTGATTGTAATGTGATCGGGCACGCTGAAGAACCCAATATTGAGCGGTGTAGTGCCCATATTCTTTATTTCTACCACATTTTTCTTCACGTCTTGTGGGAATATGTTGCCAAATCCTATGTGTGTTGAAACAAGTCCCAAATTACCCATGCGGGCTTTGAATTTTTCTTTGTCTTCATCTACAGCCACTACAGGATTGTTGGGTGAAAATGCCTCACCGCTGATAGTAAGTACCACAGAGTTTGGCTCGCTGTTGGAGTATACTGTAATGGTTTTGCTGAATGCACGGTAGCCGGCTGGGTTGAACTCCACATCTATGGTTGCACTTGCACCCGGTACCAACGGATTTTTGGGCCAATTTGGCGTGGTACATCCACAAGCTGCTTGCACATTGGTGATAATGAGCGGCTGGCTTCCCGTATTTTTTAATTTAAACTGGTATGTTACTTTCTGATTGTCTGGTATTTTACCAAAGTCATGGCTAGTAGTTTCGAATTGCAATTTTGGAGCCACTGTTTGAGCGTTCAATATCATAGCAATTGCCAAGATGTGAAACGCGATGAGAATTTGTTTTTTCATATAATTCAATTTATCAACTCACAAATTTAATAATGTTTGTATTCACATGCAGCATTTTTGTTTGTTTTAATATTTATCGAGCAATTGTGTAAAACTAGGTACTTACAAATGCAACGCAAAATACTCACCTTTATGCTGAAAGTGGGATTTGAAAGACATATTTATTTAGAAAAAATGCTACTGCTTCAATATCAATGGCATACTGTTTCTCGACCATTCGCTCCATGAGCCTACATACAACGCAGGTATGCTGAGCCCTGCATAAGCCATAGCCAGCAGGGTGTGGCAAGCTGTAACTCCTGAGCCACAATGTACTATTATGTTTTCTGCCCCATATTTCTCAACCAATGGCAGGTATTTCACTTTTAGGGTTTCGGGTGAAAGATATAAACCATCATGGCCCAGATTTTCGCTATAGGGTATATTTATAGCTCCCGGTATGTGTCCAGCTATCAGGTCTATAGGCTCAGATTCACCATTGTATCTGTATGCATCTCGCACATCTATGATGGTGTGCTGCTGACTGTTGGTGGCTTTGGCCACATCTTGCATGCCCACAATAGGCAACTTCCAAGCGTCAAACAAATAAGGTGTTGCAGATTTGGGGGCTACGAACGCATTATCAGTAGGTAATCCTGCCTTTTCTGCAGCCATAAGCCCACCATTGAGTACCTGTATTTTTTTGTGCCCTGCGGCCAGCATCATCCACCAAAAGCGCGATGCTGAACTAGAAGCATTTTTCTCATCGTATACCACCACATGGCTGTCTGTGGAAATGCCCAAACGGGTAAGGATTTGACAAAAAACGGCTGGTGTGGGAAGTGGGTGGCGGCCACCATCAGCTACATTAGGTTTTATATCTGCCAATTCTGTATCCTGATCTATATACAAGGCACCGTGTATGTGCTTGATGAGGTATTTATTTAGGGCGTCCTGAGTACCGGTAGCGTCTATAATAATTAATTTCTCTTCACCTAAAAGTTCTTTAAGTTGTTGGGCTTCAATAATAGGGGATAAAGTCATAAGTCGATTTTTGTTTTAAATAAAATGCTTAAACCGAGTTTTTATTTTACACAAATGTAAATTATTATTTTACGCAGCGATTCTGAAAAAAAAGACTTAACAAGTTTTAATGTTCGGTGCTAGGAAAGTAATTAGATTAGTCTCAGATTCGCCTTTTTTCATATTCTATATTGCTGGAAAGCCTAGTAAAAACTGCACCTTTACTTGCATGTTGAATGCTTTTTAGTCTTGATTGTATTTTTTACAAAAAAATAACTTCAACATGTGTACAAATACAGTTGTAGCCACCTAACTTTTCGCTTAGTTTGTAATATATCTGCTTTATAGAAAATATCAATGTCGAAAATGAAAGAAATATCAACCGAAGGATTACTGCTTTTAATGCGTAGCAATCCTCATTGTAAAATCATAGATGTTCGTTCGGTAGATGCTTACAATGGTTGGCAAACCATTGGCGAAGTGCGGGGTGGACACATACAAGGTGCCAAATCGCTGCCTTATAAATGGACAAACTACATGGATTGGATTGAAATGGTACACCACAAAAATATTTTACCATCGCATGAGATTGTGGTGTATGGCAATAAGACTCATGAAAGCCTTAAAGTAGCCGAAATGTTCATCAAATCTGGTTTTCAAAATATTTGGGTATACAATTCCTTTGTTGAGGAATGGACTGCCGATGCCAGTTTGCCGATGGAAAAACTGGAACGATACAAACACTTGGTTTCCGCCGATTGGGTAAACGAACTTATATCTGGCAAAAAGCCTCTGCATTACGAGAACAATAATTATGTTGTAGTTCATTCGCACTATCGCAACCGTCACGCATACCTCAGCGGGCACATTCCTGGTGCCATAGATATGGATACGCTTGCACTCGAAGCACCTGAAACCTGGAACCGCCGCTCACCCGAAGAACTAAAAGTTGCTTTGGAGGCACATGGTATATCTTCAGATACTACCGTGGTGCTGTATGGCAAATTTATGTACCCCGACAATGCCGACGAATTTCCGGGAAGTGCTGCCGGTGATATTGGCGCCATACGCAACGCAATGATTATGATGTATGCAGGAGTGAAAGATGTGAGGGTGCTCAACGGTGGATTTCAATCGTGGCTAGATGCAGGATTCCCAATCAGCACCAACGATGTGCCCAAGCAGCCCGTTGCTGCGTTTGGTGCGCATATTCCACTCAGGCCGGAGCTCATTGTTGACTTGCCTCAGGCCAAGGAAATGCTGAAAGCCACCGATGCTGAATTGGTTTGTGTGCGCAGTTTTCCCGAATTTATTGGCGAAGTAAGTGGCTACAACTACATACAGGCCAAGGGCAGAATTCCGGGAGCTGTATTTGCAGATTGTGGCAGCGATGCTTATCATATGGAAAACTATCGCAATTTTGATCACACCACACGCGAGTTTCACGAAACTGAGCATATTTGGAAAAAATCAGGAATAACCCCAGATAAGCATCTGGCCTTCTACTGTGGTACAGGGTGGCGCGGCAGCGAGGCTTGGTTCAATGCATGGCTTATGGGTTGGCCCAAGGTTTCGGTGTACGATGGTGGTTGGTTTGAGTGGAGCAACGACCCAACTAACCCTTTTGAAACTGGTATTCCTGCATTAAATAGCTAAAATTCAATTATTACAACTTTTTTTATACCAAAATATTTAAAATAAACACTTAAACTCAAAACCGATGAAAGCAATTTGGAACGGAAAAATAATAGCAGAAAGTTCAGAAACCAAGGTAGTAGAAAATAATCACTATTTTCCACCCACAGCAGTGAATAGAGAGTTTTTGAAAGAGAGCAGCACCCACACCATTTGCTCATGGAAGGGCGAAGCTTCATATTTTAGTATTGAAGTAGAAGGCTCAGTAAATAAAGATGCCGCATGGTTTTACCCCAATCCTAAGCCTAAAGCCGCTGAAATTGCACATTATGTAGCTTTTTGGAAAGGTGTTCAAATACTTAATGAATAAATAAAACATGAACTATAAGCATGAAAGCGAAATTAGGAATGGCAAAATTAGCATCAGGAACTTTTTGCCAAAACTGGGTATAGAGCGTGTAAAAGATGAAATTTATAAAGGGCTTCAGGCACAGAGGAAAACTATTTCAAGTAAATTTTTTTATGACGAAACCGGCTCAAAGCTTTTTGAGCAAATTACATATTTGCCTGAATACTATCCTACCCGTACCGAAAAGCAAATCTTGAGCAGTTTGCCTTTAGGTTTCATCAAATCGTGGGACGATTTGCATATCGTGGAAATTGGCAGCGGCGACCATTCCAAAATAAGTCTTTTGATGGAGAAAATACCTGAAGTGCATCACCCCAAAGTGACATATATGCCCATAGACATCAGTGCTTCGGCTATAGAATATGCCGGCATGGACTTGCAGCGTTTATTTCCGGAAATGAATATCCGAGGCATTGTTGCAGATTTTATGATGCAATTGGATACCATACCTGTGAAACAAAATATGGTAGTATGTTTTTTCGGAAGCACCATTGGAAATTTCTTACCCGATGAGGTGGATTCTTTTTTGCAAAATGTTTCGGATATCTTGTTGCCCGACAATTATTTTTTGGTTGGTTTTGATGCTGTAAAAGAAGTTGAAATTCTGGAAAATGCTTACAACGACCAGCAGGGCATTACCGCCCAGTTCAATCTCAATATACTGAATGTGATAAATAAACTTGCTGAACTGGATTTTGAATTGTCAGACTTCAAGCATATATCATTTTTCAATGCCGAACACAGCCGCATTGAAATGCATCTCGAGGCACTGAAAGATGTTGTGGTCAATAACCATGACAATTCCTTTTCTGTAAAAATATCCAAAGGAGAACGTCTGCATACCGAAAATTCCTATAAATTTAATGATCAGATGATTACCGAATTAACCAAAAAATCTGGTTTCGAGGTCGAAAAAATCTTTACGGACCAGAACCATTGGTTCAATTTTGCATTGCTGAAGAAAAAATAAACGAAAGGCTTGATTCATTTTGTATAGAAGTCATATCGTTTCAATAGCTATAAAAGCTTAATTTAATTATCTTTATATGAGTACTATTTTGTGTTTTACATCGTCCCACTCATGTCTGAGCATGGCAAATTGCTTTTCGTCCGTCCATTCGCCCTTGTAAAACCCCGATTGCAGAAAATGCCCTTCTTCTCTGAATCTGAGGCTGCGCAACAGGTTTATGGAAGCTTCGTTTCGCGCATCTACAGTTTCAATTACCCGGAGTATATTCATTTCTTCAAAAAGCCATTGCAGCAGAGCATACAATGTTTCGCGAGCAAAACCTTTTTTTTGGTTTTGGGGTGAAAGGGTAATTCCAATTTCTGCAAAGCGTGGTTCGTCTGCGTGCAATTTCAGGGCACAATCGCCAATAAGTTCGTCGCTTTGTTTCTCTGCTATGGCATACTGCACCCAGGTACCCGGGATATGAAAATCGTTTTTGAGGTTTTCTGTTATAAAATAGTTTGCTTGCTCTGCATTCATCACATCGAACCCCTGGTATCTGGCAACCTCCGGATTTGATCTGTATGATGTAAAATTAGGCAAATCTGAAGTTCGTAAGATTCTAATATGTAATCTGTTGGTTATAATTTTCATATTTAAATTTTATTTGTAGGAATAATGGAAAAGTTGTGATGCTAAAATAAATGATACAACGTAATTTATGATCCTTTTCATTTTATTCAAAATAAAAAAAGGAGGCTGCTCCTTTGTAGGATACAGCCTCCATAATATGAACAGAACTATAAAATAACTTATTTGATGATAAGCTTCTGAGTACTTATTATCTGGCTATTGGCTTTTAGTTCAATCAGATATACACCTTTTTCAACTTGTGGAACTATGAAGTCTACTATCTGAGGACCTGCACCGAGGTTTCCGGCAGCATGCGAGTAGATTTGTTTTCCTGCGAAATCGAAAATTGCAATTTCTACATCGGCACCAGCATCAAGTTTGAAAGCTGCCTGTGTAGCACCTGCTGTAGGATTGGGGAATATACTGAAATTGTGTTGAGCCAATATGCTCTCTACACCTGTCGATATGATGTTGATGCTTAGCTCAAGGCTGGCAGATTCGTCATAAATATCGGTAGCAGTGATAGTGATGTTTACAGCACCTGTTTTTTGCAACAGCAATACCAGTTCTTCAGCATTGGCGGCAACTATGGCTTTGTCGGTGTTGGAGGTAGTAAAAGAGTAGCTCATTTCGTCGCCATCTGGGTCTGAGAATATTTCAGCGAATTTGATAGTAGCATAACTTCCATCTTTGTCTACGTTAATAGTACCAGGGTCGGTAGCTACAGGAGCGCGGTTGGTGTTGGCTATGTTTACCATTACCATCTGTTGGCTTACAGCATTGTGCTGGTCGGTAGCTTTCAGGTGGATAGTGTCCATTCCGGCAGCATCAAAATCGGGGGTATAAGCTATGGTATACACATTGTTCTCTGAAGTGAGGCTTATATTTGACTGACTACCTGCGTTTTCGAGTGTAAATGTGTCACCTTCATTATCGTGCATTTTTACCTCAAAGCGAACCTCTGTATTTTCAGATGCTGTGATAGGTGTACGCGGATAACTAAGGTATACTGGAGCTTCGTTTACATGCAGAATCACTTCTACCATTTGCTCAGGTGTGAATACATCGTTGGAAGAAACAACAATATAGGCTTTGTTTGCACCACGCACAGCAGTAGCCGATTTGATAGTAGCTTGTATATCTGCCTTCTCGCCAGGTTGCAGTGTGTCTGCTTCTGCGCTGAGGGTTATCCAACCACTTTCTACAAATGCTTCTTCGTGAGCACGTACCATCCAACCAAAATCTTTGAAATCAGATTCAGACAAATCTTCCCATGCGCCTTCTGAGAGATAGAAGAATGTATTGTCCATAGCAGGTGCTATGCTTACAACTCCTTGAGGATAAGCTATACCAAGTGGGTAAGAAATAGCTACATAGAAATTTTGACCAGCAAGGAATAACTGACTCTGTGCCAATTTGAATGTTACCAATTGTGAAGTACCATCTGCAGGACCTGTAAATTTCTCGGTATAAACAGTGGTAGCGTCTTCAATTGAGGCACCTGCAAGTATTTCAACTATAATTTCGCCATTGGGCATGCCTTCGGGCAAATAATATGTACTTATGTGTGTGAGGTTGAATCCATTGTCGGGTGCTGTGAATCTTGTAGCTCCTACAAAACTCGATTCCAAACCAAATCCTAGAGCAGATTCAGGTGTAATAGCATTGTCGTGTTGCAGTGTACGGTTGTAATCTGCTGTTGATTTTATGCTACTGTTACTGCTCGCGTTTCCTTTGCCTAAAGTTACAGCTTTGTTGTCTGCAAACTTGCTTATGATGCTACTCGCTTCGCTGCTTGCTGCCGAGGCGTATATCACTTTAGCGGTGAAAGTCAGCTGGTCGCCTCCTGGTTGGTTTTCAACAGAGAAGGTTTTATTTTCTACCAGACTGAAATCGTTGGCTTCGAGCATGAATTTGTTCGGAGTAACTACTGCAACTGCAGGAAGACCAATGGTGGCAGAAACCGGAATAAGTTTTTCCTGATTTACAGCATTTGAAACCACATGCAAGGTGTCTTGTATGGCAGTGATGGTACCTGTAGGGGTAAGTGTAAGTCTGAATTCCATAGACTGACCCGGAGTAATCATGATAGGCTGCCATAGAGGGTTATCTACAGGCGCCCACATATTTCCTGACCATGGGTCGTAGATAAGCATTTCCAACATTGTTTCAGTTGGGTTAGCCAAATACAGGGCGGAGATTTCAAGGTTTGCGCTACCAGAGTTTTGAATATTGAAATTCTGGTAATATTGTTTCATTGCTGGATTGCCCCATTCGTCTACAGATTCATATGCCAATACTTTACCAAATGCAAAACTATCGGCTACCATCATTTCTGGCATGCCTTTTACATTCAGATTTACTTTCTTGCTCAGGTTTTCCTTATTTGGTACATTAGTAATGAAATCATAGCTGCCTGCAAAATCACCTCCATTGAGATTTGAAGCATCCAGAGTGAGACTGTGTACATTTTTAGCAGCAGGTGCAAGAGTGTACATACGGGTAGGAGATACCATGATAGCCAGGTTGTTCATGTCAAATGTCTGGAATGCATAAATCATTTCACCATCTGTGCCATCTAGGTTTTCAAGTCCAACAACCGATTGGCTAGATACGCGATCCCAGCCGTTTGTGCGATATTGGAATTTCATACTGCCATCTTTGTACAAGAATACTTGTGCATCAACAGGTTCGCCCATGCCAAACATATTATACAAATTGATGAATGAAACCAATGTATAGTCTGCAAAATGCTGATAGAATACAGCTGGTCTGTCATCATCCGGAGATGTCATTCCCAGTCCACCTTGAGCCCAAAGAGGAGCAATAAATCCGTTTGGTTCAGTTTCGCTAGGTATGAAGTCTGGCCAGAAAGGTACAAGATCCCATTTTTGAGTCGAAAGCAATCCATTGGCACTAGTATACAAAGTATCGTATTTTACGCCATAGAATTCGAAATCAAACATAATAGGAATTGGTTTCCATGCATTTTGGTCTTGTGGTTCATCGAAAAACTCCATTACACCGTATTTAGTTCCGGTAGTTCTGATATCGATCCATTTAAATGAAGGACCATCTGGTTCGGTGCTTTTCTTATAAGTATATGAGTATTGACCACCGTCTGTTGGAGTAGCTGATGTAGAATGTTTCAGCCAGTCTAAGCCCCTGATAGAGTAGTTCAGATCATTTTTGCCTGAGTTGGTCACTGAAATGCCTTTAGCAACGTTTTTGCCACTCATCAAGGTGTCGGTAATGGTAGTCAGGTTCACTGTTATGCCAGGAGCATCAACCACAGTTCCTGATAATGCAATTTTGCGGGTTGAACCTGATTGCAGACTGAAAATTAGCGTATCTGTATAGCTGCCTAACTCGGTAGTCAGAAGTTTTACTTTGAAATATTCTTGGTTGCCGGGTTTTTGTATGAAAGATGTTAGTCCTTCAAAAGAAAAATGAGTGCCAAACATCAGTGCAACAGAAGAGATTGTTACATCTTTTGTCTTATTGTTGGAGCTATATACTTCCATTCCAGTTTGTGCATGTTGGAAAACACTACCAAAATCGAGACTTGTTTTGTTGAGTAAAAACTGAGCTACGCCACCTTTGGTGATATTCAGATTGATGTAATGGTAGTCAACAGGTTTGAATGGGTCATTACTAAGTATTCCCAAAGCTTGTTTGTGAAATCCCTGGTTGAGACCTGTAGTGTGAATGGTATAGTCTAAAACTGTAGAGTCACCTGGTTGAATGATGCCTTCTGATGAAGATATTTCCGAAATCATATTCATGCCCGGATATATAAACTCGAATGCAGTCTGATTGTATACTTCAATCGGTTTTTCATAAGACGATATCTCTATACCATCTTGATGTTCAGGTTCTTCAATGGCAAAGAAAAATGATTCTCTACTATAAGAGTCTATTGATTCAATGTCGTTCACATATATTTTTACATTACCCGAATCGAAAATAACTATCTGGAATGTATAAGGAGCCACTGCACTCCAAGTGTTGTACATACCATTATACTGAACAATCAGTTTACCAGATTCTCGTTTATAAAAAATACGGGATCCTTCAGCAGTTTGCAACTCGAAGAATAATGCAGAAATGAAACCATTCGGAGAGTCTTGGCTATATAAGGAGCCCGGCATGCGGTTGAACGAAGAGTTAGTGTCGAACGACAAAACCCCATAGTCGGTAATGTAGATACTTTCGTACAACATATCATAAAATGGGAAGCTAAATCCGATCTCAACGGGCATATATCTGTTGCGGGTATCGGCAAAAAAATCTGTCACCTCAGTGCCAGTCGCAGAAATATCGTTCCATTCGTACGTTGCTGCATTGTTGGTAGTATAGCCGTACTTGTGAAAACGTTCATTATTATTTCCAGAAGGAATATTTTCAGTGAAGGAAGGCAAAAGATATTTAAGCGGATAGTTTCCGATGTTTTTTATCATAAATTCACCTGAAAGGGTATCGCCGATGCTAACTCCAGTGTAGTTGGCAAATACCGGATTGGTTACAATTTTTGCAGGTTCAGCACCCACGGCAAATAGCATGAAACTATACTCATACCCTTTATCGTCGGATAGAGTGACTTTGGTATTGCTGCTCCCAAGTTTGGTAGCTGCGTATTTGAATTTAATGGTCTGTTCGCTTTTGGCACTAATAGACCAAGGAGCCCATCCAACCAATTCAAAGTCTTGGTTGCTCAACATCAGATTAATGCCGTTTAAACCGCTGAAGTTGCCAAGGCCAATATTTTTAACCGGAATTTCAACAGTTTTGCTAGTACCTAAAAATACAACTCCAAAATCAACGATATCGTCGGTATTAAGTATGGGTTTATGATTTTTTACAGACACGAATACATCGGTGTAAGCCAAAGGAACATTTGCATCGTTTGACTGCACTGCAAGACGAGCATTGTAATCACCGTTTATTAATTCGGATGCATTTACTTCGAAATTCACCTCAGATGTACCATTTCCAACTGTTTCGCCGGTGCTTGGTGATAAGGTAATGTAATTGCCCAAATGCATATTGCCGCTCATGGCTGTAAATGCCCACACATATCTGTCGTCCATGATGGCCTCTTCAATAGGAATCCAGCGTTTGCCATGATCGAAACTCATAAGGGCATTGTCAGAGTATTCAGGTTTATCTTCGCCTCCCATACCAAGCGGGTACAAACTGCCTCGGGGAGCATGCACTACTACCCAGAATGTTTCGCCGTGCTCAAAATATAATTGATTGGTAAGTTGAACATAATGGCTTTGTGGACCGGCCGACCAAGCATTAAATTCCTGAATATGAATCAGGTTTTTTTGGTCCAAAGTACCACTATACAATTCTATGACCATAGGGCCGTATTGGGCTTCGTGGTTGAGAAGCAGACTAAGAGTGGTAAGGTTAAATCCATTTTCCTGCGAAACATAAAACTTAAGTGCCGCGCTATTGGTAATAGATGTGTCTTCTTCTCCAATGGTATAAATGTCCCACCATGCAGAAGTATAGCCCATTTCAGTATCATTAATTGCCATAGGCTTTATGATTCTGTTTTGTATATCAGCTTTATGTTTTACGATTTTGGGGTTGGCATAAGCGCGCATGATTGCAGCCAGGTCGTCGTCATCTGGGCGTTCTATTTTATTCCATGCAGGGCTAAAGGTAGCATGGCGTGCCACTACATGCCATTTAAGTAAACCTTCGTCGAGGTTTTTTATGTTGAATGAACTTGATAGGGTAGGACTGTTTTGTACATCCACCTCAAGGTTAATGGTCTGTGGATCGAGCAAAATTTTAGGACCTGAGTTGGTGTTTGCAATCGCTATATTTGAAAGGGCTGAAGCATTGCCCCAACGGTCGAAACTGCGAACAGCAAAATAGTATTTGGTGAGCGGCATCAGGTCTGTAATCTCCATTTGCAACTCTTCGCCTGCCATTACTCTTTTTTCAATAGATTTGCTGTAAGCAGTGCTTATATTTTCGGGGGTTATCGAATCTGTATTCCAAAGTACCTGATACATTTCGGTACTTAAGTCATTAGGGTCGGCTGTTGACGTCCATTTTACTTTTGCAAAATCCTGAGCAATACCAATTACGTTAAGGGTAGTTATCTTATTGGGTCCAGTATTGTCGTTGGCCTGCAATGCCATGTTAGCATCGGCAGCACCTTTACCCATAAGCCCAACATGGTCGGGTATGGTGGCGTCAATATTGCGGTATCCTGTAAGCAGGTGTTTGCGCAAATCTTCGTTTGTAAAGGAGGCATTGCCATATTTTGAAACTATAAGTGCTGCAATACCAGATACATGTGGACAAGCCATAGAAGTGCCACTCATCCAGCCATATTTGTTTTTTGGCAAGGTGCTAAGCACATTTTGGTTTGCATTAGTAATAGGGTTTCCGCCGGGAGCAGATATTTCTAACCAATTTCCGAAGTTTGAATAATAGGCTTTTTCATCTTTTGGACCAAGTGAACCTACAGCAATTACTTTTTCGTAGTACTGAGGATACCATTCGGCATCGTAATCAGAGTTACCGGCTGCAAATATTACCACGCCACCCTTCATAGGGCTACCTGGGTAATTTCCGGCTTCTGCTATAAAATAATCGATACCTGCAAGTACAGATTCTTCAACATAACCCGGGTTTGAATATCCCCAAGAGTTTTGAGAAATTACGGCGCCATTATCAGCAGCGTATATATATGTGCGACCAATATTGGCATTACCAAAAATTTGGCAAGACATGATGCGTACACCATCTCCCGTACCAGAACCACCGGCTACACCAGCTACACCAACTCCATTGTTGTTGACTGCTGCTACAGTACCGGCTACGTGTGTTCCGTGCATTTCTCCCACTATATTGCCATTGTTGGCTCTGAAGTTGTAACCATGTATATCGTCTACATATCCATTTTTGTCGTCGTCTACACCTGCTTCGCCATTGAACTCATCAATGTTTACGTACATATTGGCTGCAAGATCTTCATGAGTAAAATCAACTCCTTCGTCATGCACCGATACTATTACGTTAGGTGTACCGGTAGATATTTTCCAAGCATCAAACAACCTGATATCGGCTCCGGCTGTACCTTCAGACTGGCCTGTATTGTTGTAGTGCCATTGTTCGGCAAGCATAGGGTCGTTGAAATTGGAAGTAGAACGCTTCAGTGAGGTGCCTTCGAATGGAGTAAACTTATAAGGTATAAGTTCTTTTTCGTAACTAGGCTCAACAAATGTTACGCCTTTGGCACCTTTGAATGAATTCAATACCGTACTAACTGGTACTGAGGAGTCGAAACTGATTTGATACCACAAATGTAGCCCATGCTTGCGGTGACGGGCTTCGTATTTCGGAGATTCTGGAAATACCCTCTCCCACTGAGCTACCTTGAAGTTTTCGTTTAACTCGTCAAACTCTTGCATGCTTGTTACTGCAATGCCTTTGTTATTTACGTAGGTTCTGGTTTGGTTGAGCTTGTCGAATGTAGCCTGGTCTATTTTTACCGTGAGCTTCCCCGGTACTACACCACGCGGATTCTGGGCCAGCAATGCTGCTTGTGTAAACAAGGCCAGCATTACTATAAGCAACTGAATGCGTATACTTTTCGCCATAGTTTGTGTGTTAGATATTAATAAAAAAGAATTATTCATTGTTTTCTGTTTCTTCATTTTCGGGTTCATCTTTAGTATTGTTTGCCTCGCTTGAAGTTTGTTTCTGAGAAAGTGAAAAATGCTCTACAATTTTCCTCAGCGCCAACATGGCTTCTTTACTTTTCGCAATTATTTGCTCTATTTCCTCATCCGTTAGTTCTTCCGATGTATTATTTCTCTTATCATCGTCTAGGTTCATAGCATTTTCCCCCGATTATTTTATAATTTCAAAACTACCTTACTTCAAATCTAAATGCTAAAAAAAGGGCCTTACTTTACTACTACAACTGTGTTTTTATACTTAAAAATACTGCTACAAAAACACTACAAAGATCGTAAAGTGCATTTAAACAAATACATACAAAATTTTGTGTAAATCAATATTTATAGCCATCATTTTTGATTGCTCGCTATTTCGAAGAGTATTTTTTCTCATGCAAATGGGGCTAAGATTTAAATGTGCACGAAATGCATAACACAATTTGTAATTTTTAAATTCCACGCCGATTTTTAAGAGTTAGAATGCAAAATGGCAGATTATATAAATAAAATCATTTTCCTGCCTTAACCTGGATATGCAACGTTTAACAAAAAAATGAGCTATAATTTTATTTTTATAAAAACTAGTTCGGAATTTTCACTACCTTCGTGTCGCCTGCCATCATACATTTGCTTGAAGTACATTATTATTCTTTCGTTCTAACTGATAAAATATTAGTATGAAGTCTACAGGTCTATTCTACGAAAATCTCACCATTTCAATACAGTCTATACGCTCCAATTTATTGCGTTCTATACTTACCATTTCTATCATAGCTATAGGTATCATGGCATTGGTAGGCATTCTTACTGCTATTTCTGCGATTGAAGGTTCTATTTCGAGTGAGTTTGCCCGCATGGGGGCCAATACCTTTTCGTTACAAAGCCGTGGAATGCGTGTAAATATTGGTAGCCAGCGCTACAGACAAAAAAATCATGCTTCGATATCATATCGCCAGGCTACCGAATTCAAAGACAGATTTGAGTTTCCATCTATGGTGTCTTTAAGTGTATTTGGTTCGGGCATTGCTACCGTAAAGTATGAAAGCGAAAAAACGGATCCAAACATTACCGTGATAGGTGGTGATGAAAATTGGGTAACTACTGGTGGCCATGAAGTGGAAATAGGTAGAAATTTTACTGAACAGGATATTCTGAACAATATGCACGTGGCCATCATTGGCAGCCAACTTGCTTCCAAACTTTTCGATAAAAAGACTTCGCCGCTCGATAAAATAATATCTATTGGCAATGGAAAATATAAAGTAATAGGTGTGCTGAAGGAAAAGGGCTCTAGTATGGGGTTCAACCAGGACAAAATGGCTTTGCTTCCGGTAAGCAATGTGCGTCAGTATTTTTCGCAACCCAATATGTCTTTTCAGATAAGGGTCATGCCTCCAGATGCTACCTTGCTCGAAACTGCTGTAGGAGAGGCCGAAGGTTTATTCCGCATTATTCGCGGGCTTAAATCTACCGACGAGTCGGACTTCAACATCACCAAAAGCGACAATCTGGCCAATATGTTGCTCGAAAATATAAAATTCATTACCCTTGCAGCTACCATCATTGGTATCATCACACTTTTCGGGGCTGCCATAGGTCTCATGAATATCATGCTGGTGGCGGTATCTGAACGCACCCGAGAGATTGGTATTCGCAAAGCCATAGGTGCTACTTCCAGTGTTATCAAACAGCAATTTTTGTTCGAATCTATACTTATAGGTCAGCTAGGTGGTTTTCTTGGCATCATATTGGGCATAGTCATTGGCAATCTGGTGGCTATGGGCATAGGCAGCCCATTCATTATTCCCTGGA
Source organism: Bacteroidota bacterium (assembly GCA_020048155.1). Lineage (GTDB taxonomy): Bacteria > Bacteroidota > Bacteroidia > Bacteroidales > DYOH01 > JAIFMY01. The sequence goes on along the minus strand of JAIFMY010000044.1, from coordinate 1,457 downwards.
TATGGATTATAGGTGGCGTAGTTATTTGTTTCATTGTAGGTTTGGCATCCGGTATGCTGCCTGCTATCAAGGCGTCAAAACTGGATCCGATAGAGGCGCTTCGCTACGAATAATTTTCGTGTTGCATTTCAATTTCTGTTTCCATATCTTTGCAAATTATAACAATTCTAAATAAGATTTAGTTGGGACGTATACTTTGCATAGATTTTGGTCAGAAACGCGTAGGAATTGCCGTCACGGATCCTCTTCGTATCATATCCAATGGGCTCACCACAGTTCACTCAAAAGACATTCATACTTTTTTGGACAATTACCTGAAAAAGGAAACCGTGGACATAATAGTCGTGGGGCAGCCCAAACAAATGAACAACGAACTTTCGGATGCATGGCGATTCATAGAACCTTTTGTACGAAAACTTAAGAAGCAATTTCCCGAAATGAGAATAGAGTTGCACGATGAGCGTTTTACTTCTAAAATGGCTCACCAAACCATGCTCGATGCCGGACTGAATAAAAAGGCGAGGCAAAACAAAGAGCTGGTAGATACCATCAGTGCGACCATCATACTGCAATCTTATATGGAAAAGCTCAATTTTGGTAAATAATAATAAAAGATGTAAACCGATATGATTCTTCCTATTACCGTTTTTGGTGCACAGGTGCTTCGCAAAACAGCAGATGAAATAACTTCTGAATATCCTAACCTGCAGCAACTTATAGCAGATATGTTTGAGACCATGCACAATGCAGACGGCATTGGCTTGGCCGCCCCTCAGGTCGATTTTTCAATCCGCCTTTTTATAGTAGATGCCAGCCCATTGGCTGAGGACGATCCTGCATTGGCCGATTTCAAAAAGGTTTTCATCAATCCCGTTATTATCGAGCGATTTGGTGAAGTAGTTGCCTACAACGAGGGTTGCCTGAGCATACCAGGCTTGCGCGAAGATGTAAAACGTGAGTCGCAGATACGTATGAAGTACTTAGACGAAAACTGGGTGGAGCATGAAGATGTTTTTGAAGGCTTACCTGCCCGCATCATTCAGCATGAATACGACCATCTGGAAGGTGTGCTGTTTACCGATAAAATTTCGCCTTTGCGCAAGAGCTTGCTAAAATCGAAACTCATTGGTATGACTAAGGGAAAATACGAGGCTGGATATAAAACCAAAAACCCCCTGCGTAAAAAGATAGCTTGAAAATAGCTTTTACTAATAAAGTGGGGCAAAAGATTCTATCAGAATTCTTTGCCCCATTTTTTTTTTTTTGGAGGAATTGTTAGATTATTTCTGTGTCGCAATATCTGTTTTACAAAAAAAATAGGTGGTTTTCTTAGCACTAATCAACTATTCGTATCCCTATAATAAGTATGTCGTCTATCTGATCGTATTTGCCTTGCCAATCCAGCATGGCATTATTCAGTATTTCTTTTTGGCGTTCCATCGATTCATGTTGAATAT
>JAIFMY010000132.1 GCA_020048155.1 Bacteroidota bacterium | reverse complement strand
CCATTGCCCTCGATTTGGCCACCAGGTACAACGTAGTAGTGGCCGACTTAAACCCCGAAATAAGCACCAGATATGCGGATATGACCAATATAACCCCGCTGGTAACCGACCTGAGCCGCCCCGAAAATATTGCAATGGCTGTGAAAGATGCCGATTTGGTGATAAATGCTACGCCCGGATTCATGGGATTTGAAACTTTGCGCAATGCCATTATTGCAGGAAAAGATGTAGTAGATATCGCATTCTTCCCCGAAGATGCTTTCTTGCTCGACTCATTGGCAAAAGGCATGGGGGTAACTGTGGTGGTAGATGCAGGCGTGGCGCCCGGAATGGGCAATATCATCGCTGGGCACTACCATGCTCACTACGAGATAGAAACCTATCATTGCTATGTAGGTGGATTGCCTTTGGTAAGAGAATATCCGTATGAATACAAAGCAGTTTTTTCGCCCATAGATGTGATTGAAGAGTATATTCGCCCATCCAGATATATGCTCAACGGGCAAATGGTTACAAAAGAAGCACTTTCGGAACAAGAATATATTCATTTCGACAATTTTGGAACCCTAGAGGCATTCAATACAGATGGTCTACGCTCGATGCTTACCACACTCAATATTCCGACTATGATAGAGAAAACCATGCGTTACCCGCATACAGTAGACTATCTGAGGGTATTGCGTGAGTCAGGTTTTTTCTCTTACGATCCTATTCTGGCAAATGGTAACATGGTTCGGCCAATAGATGTCACTGCTGCCCTGCTCTTCCCTAAATGGAAACTGAAGCCAGAAGAAGAAGATGTAACTATCATGCGCATAGAACTGGCATACAAGCACCAGAGTCAACTCAAAAAGGTAAAATACGAACTATTGGACAAATACGACCCAAAATCGAAAATACACTCTATGGCACGCACCACCGGCTACACCTGCACTGCTGTAGCAGAGTTGCTACTTAGCGGAAAATTCAAACAAGCAGGCATATGCCCTCCGGAATATGTGGGCGCACACTCTGATTGTTTGCAGCAGATTCTTGATTATCAACAAGAAAGAGGAGTCACATATAAAATTAGTCATTCTTAAAATCAATAAACAACTCATACCGAATCACACAGAAATGGACTCCCAAAAAAAATTGAAAGTATACATGGCCATGCTTTTTGCCATGATATTCTGGGGTTTTTCTTTCATCTGGACAAAGCAGGTGCTAGATACTTACAAACCAATCACCATTATATTTTTCAGGCTCATCATATCAGCCAGCTTTTTGTATGTAGTGGGAAGAATTACAAAAGTACTCATCCCTTTGAAAGCTGCCGACCTAAAACTCATATTGGTGCTGAGTTTTTTCGAGCCCTTTTTATATTTTCTGGGCGAAAATTTCGGGCTCAACAGAGTATCCTCTACAGTAACTGCTGTATTGGTGGCCACTATTCCACTTTTTAGCCCGCTTGCAGCATACATTTTTTTTAAGGAGCGCATTTCTGCAATGAACTTTGTGGGCATTATCATCTCAGTATTAGGTGTACTTATGGTAGTTCTGAAAAACGATCTCACCCTGGCTGCCGATGTGTATGGCATTCTGCTTATCATGCTCGCGGTTTTCTCTGCTATAGCATATTCCATTTTTGTAGTCAAAGTTTCAGACAGATATAATGTTTTCTCCATCATCATGTGGCAAAACCTATTTGGTTCTATTCTTTTTTTACCCCTATTCTTTATTTTCGAGCTTGGACATTTTCGTGAAATAGGTTTGCAAAAAATACCCATTTTGAACATCGTGTATTTGGCTCTGTTTGCTTCATCGCTAGCATTTATGCTGTATACATATGGCATTCGCAACCTGGGAGTTGTAAAAGCCAATACCTTGTCGAACACCATACCTGTATTTACCGCCATTTTTGCATATTTCATTATAGGCGAACAGCTTACGCTTCTGAACATTGCAGGAATTGGTGTAGTAGTAAGTGGTTTGCTTTTATCGCAAATAAATTACGATCGTATGCCACACAAAATGGTGAGGGCGTTTTTTCATGAAGTGGTATACAGATATAAAAAGAACAACAACAAAAATATTCCCGAATAACAATTACAAACTTATTCTGCCAGAAAATAAAAACGCCTTTCAAGCAATTTGAAAGGCGTTTTTGCAATTATACAGGGACTATGCCTGATTATTTCATATTCTTGAGTTTCAACATTTGCAATACTACACCTATCAGATAAGCCCAAATGCCAATCACCACTGTATGAAAAGTTATTAGCAACCAGCTTGGCGCCATCCAGCGGGTAGTCCACATAGAGCGCTCTGCCAGCAGGTTTTTGTGCGGATTGGCTTGCCCCCATGATACAGGTACTACTTGCTCTACTTTGCCATATGATTTCTCATCTTTCACTTTTATTATAACATCGGTTTTGTTATCACGGTCGCGTGGCAAGCTTTCAGGAAATTTCAACAAAGCATATCCGTTGTCATTCGAGGTCACTTCGCCCAGCACCAGGTTTCCAAAAGTACGTTTGGCCATGAACTGTACTTTTACGCCAGCAGCAGGTACACCTGCTTCTTTGTCGGTGCCCAGCAAACGTATAAGCATGGTAGAGTCTTTATCGTTCAGGTTTACTTCCATTTTGAGGGCACCACCTGCAAAAGCTTCTGTACCACCAGTACCGCCTGCATCAACCGGACCGTCGCCCAGGCTGCGCAGATATGAAACTATCTCCCAACGCTGTTGGTCAGTCAGTACTTTCTCGAAAGTAGGCATGGCACCACGTCCTGCAGTTATTTTATAATGTATTTCACCATCCGATGCCTTTTTCAAATATTCTTTATCGCCCAAATCGGGTGGAAGCGGGTTCAATGCTAACATATTTTTCTGGCCTGGGTCGCCGTGGCACGATTTGCAATTTTTCAAAAACAAATCATTGCCTTTTTCAATGATATCAGCATTCACTGCAACTGGATTTTTTTCTGCCTTTTTATCATCGGGGGCTACCCAAGGTTGCTGCGCTGCAACTATTGCCATACTTCCCACATAGAAGGCCAGTATTAAAAATACTGATTTGTATATCTTTGATCTCATAAACTGATTCATGTTTTGTTATTCCTGATTTAATACTTCTCTGCTAATACCCTTTTGTTCAGCAACTTCCCAAATAGAAACTACAGGTATAAGTTTTGATACAATGGTGCCAATAATCAGTGCCAAAATAAATGGCATGATAAGCACAGCAATCTCAATCAAAGTAGGACTGTAGGTAGTAAAGTTTTCGGGTACGTTTTGTATGGGTAAAAACGGATGAAACTGGGTTGGAACCACTATGATAAAGCGCTTGAACCAAGCCCCAACAAGCACAAATACTGCAATGATGGTTACTGGAAGAGGTTTGCGCATAGGTTTGAACAGCAACAAAATGATTGGCAGAATAAGTCCGAAAATTTGAGTTGCCCAAAATAAGGGTGCCCAATGACCAGTAAAAAGTTCGGTCAAATGTTGCCCTTCGTGCAATGGCATTTTGTAACCGGGTACCAGATACTCATTTACATTGAAGTACAAATATACCAAGGAAGTAAGCACCAGCAATCGGGATACCATCTCGAAATGATAATCAGTAAGATATTCTTTCAGTTTGAAATTGTTTCGGTAAAAAAACATCAGAATGATCACTGCTGCCGTACCTGCCACAAATGCTCCGGTTACGAAGTAAGGACCAAAAATGGTTGAGTTCCAGCCCGGACGCAAAGTAGAAGCCATAAGCCATGAGGTAACGGTATGTATTGCTAAAGCAACAGGAATAACCAGTATCATAAGCACTTTGAGCATACGGTGCAGGGCGTGGTACTGAGCATCGTTGCCCACCCAACCGAATGAAGCCATATCGTAAAGCATTTTTTGCCATTTAGGAAGGTTGGTCATGCGGCGGCGCATAATAGCAATATCGGGAATTAGTGGCAATATAAGCAATACCAAACTGATAGCGGTGTAAGTGGTAACTACGGTAACGTCCCACAAAATGGGCGACTGAAAACGGCCATGTATAAACACATTGAGAAGCCTATCGGGGCGCCCCATGTCAAATACAATCACCAATCCGGCGACTGCTACTGCAGAAAAAGCTACAATCTCAGCTATGCGTGAAATGGGTTTCGCCCATTCAACGCCAATAAGCCCCATGATGGCACTAATGAGCATACCTACGAGGCTCACTGCTACAAAAAATACAAAGTTGGCTATGTACGATCCCCAAGCGGAGTAATCGCGCATGGCGGTAACGCCCAAACCATCGCGCAACTGTATGACATAAGCCCATAAAACTAAAGCTAGAGCCAATCCCAGAAATAAAGCCCACATGGTGAAGCCTTTGTGGTTCTGAATGGGCCTCAATAAATCATCAGATATTTTGTTGAGCAGGGTTTTTGCCTCAGCTGCCGGTAATGTTTCGTGTGTTTTCGACGACATAAAATTTATATGTTTCTTCGAGTTAATATTTTAGTTTTTAAAACCAATGTTGATCTTCCTGACTCAACTCTTTGCTTCCGTTGTATTCAAACGGGAAGAGACGATTTTTGGCAGGCAGATAATATACTCTTGGCTTGGTACCCAACTCAGGCATCATGGTATAACCGGCGTTTTCGCGGATAAGATCACTGAATCGAACTGTATCTTTTGAAGTTCCATTGGTTACAACATCTTCATTCAGATCACCGAACCAATATACACCATTGGGGCAAGCCTCTACGCAATAAGGTTGTTGGCCTTTCCTCAGCCTGTCGGCACTAAACAAACACTTGGTGATGGTTCCTTTTTTCTGTGGAACGTTAAGTTCTATGTCGTATTCTTTCAATGCATTAGCTTCTACAAATTTAGGATCGCTCCAATGGAACACCCTAGCGCTGTAAGGACAAGCGGCCACGCAGAAACGGCAACCAATACATCTTTCATTATCAATAAGTACAATACCGTCTTCGCGTTTGAAAGTTGCGTCTACCGGGCATACTTTGGTACAAGGAGGATTGTCGCAATGGTAGCAAGGCTTTGGCATGAAGTAGGGCTCTGTATTGGCATCGTCTTGCATGCGAAGCACGTTTATGTGGTGTTGCTCGGGCTTCAGTTGGTGAGCTGCCTGGCAAGAGTCCATACATTTTCGGGCGTTGCGACATTTTGAAAGGTCTATCACCATTACCCATTTTTTACCGGGTATACCTTTTCTGCCTCTTTTTTGCAAGTCCGACAATGGGAGTTCGCTCGAATCTTTCAATTCGTAATCTTCCATTACCACAGGCTTGTTTATCTCTAGTGTATGTCCATCGGTAGTAAGTACTCTTATTTTTTTCGTTTCGCCTTTATATCCTTCATATATAGCACCACCACCGACTACCACTCCGGCTCCCAGTGCAAGTCCTATTTTCAGGAAATCGCGACGACTATTATCCGAACCATCATTTTCAGAATGGGCAGATTTGTTCAATTCTTCGGCCATTTTATTGATATAGAATTTATTAGTTATGTTTACATTTATTAAAGGGAACTATTTTTGGTATCCAAACAATCAAAATTAATTTATATTCAAATACCAGCAAACACATGTGCATAATCGGTATTTAGACTGAATAAAAATAACATTGATCACAAATTTTGTGTTAATTTCTGTACTAGCCTGAATTGATTGAAAAATTCTTTTGCAATAACCCTTCCTACTGTATACGCAGGTATAGCCATTATCATACCTGTTACCCCTGCCAGACTTCCGCTTATGCTTATCACCAAAAATACTTCTAACGGATGAGCCTTCACACTATTAGAATATATGAGCGGCTGTAGTATATTGTTGTCTAGAAACTGTACTATTCCTAACACTAATATAACTAAACCCAAGAGTGGCAGCAATTGATTATCAACGTTATCTGATAGATGTGTGATAAGAGTAAAAACAAGTCCGAAGGCACCACCCAGCAATGGTCCTAAATACGGAATTACATTTATAACCCCCGCAAATACAGCAATAATGATGGCATATTTGAATTCAAGTCCTATAATCCAAAGCCCGAGAGTATCCAAAACAATAATGATTGAACTTTCTAAAGTAATACCAATGAAATACCTTGCAAGTAAGTTTTGTATGCTTTTTATAGCAGTGTGTATTTTCTCATCATACTTTTCGGGAAAGAAAGATGTCAATCCTTGTGAAAAGAGTTTGTCTTCTTTCATAAAAAAGAAGGCTATAAATGTAATGGAAGCCAAGGCTATGAATATATTACCCAATACGTTGAACACACTTCCAAAAACCGAAGATAAGTCGGATATTTTAAAAAATTCCAAAAGTTTGGTCGACAAGAAGTCTTCAAATTTTAGATTCGGGTCACCGCTCAAATTGTATTTATAATACCATGCTTCTATTGTTTCAAGAGGCTTTTCCAGGTTTTGAATAGCTACCTCCGGCCTGAGTTGCGAAATTTCTCGTGCCTGGCTCATTATAAGAGGTATGATAATGACAAGAATTGAGACAAAAAATGTGAATGCCCCAAGTATGACTAAAGCAGCGGCTATGGCCCTCGGAAGTCTGAATTTTTTATGTTTCTCGCTGCTCAAATAATCTACAAACGGATCTCCTATGAGAGAGAGCACCCATGCTATAAGTATGTAAATAACCAAATCGAAAAGATACCAGAAACCTGCTAACATGAGTAGTATAAACGCTACTACTATTAGTATTTTAAGATTATTCTTTAGTATCATCTTTTTTTGGTTTATTCATTTTCCAAACAAGCCAGCCTATGCCGAACAAAATATGGCCAAATACAACAAAGCCAATGATATAAATTAACGTATAGTCTACCATTTGTGTAAAATTTGATTTTGAACGAAATTTCGCACAAATAACGCAATAATCCTAGTGATGAGGCTGATTATTTATCATGTTCAGCAAAGCTATTTTACCCTTATTAAATTTCTGTTTTCTGTCATCCTGTGTGCGTTCTATCAATATTTTGCCCGCTTTTTCATCTACGCATTGTGTTGTACAGCAGCCTTCATATGTATTGCGGCACTCATCACATTGTATGAAAAGCAAGTGGCAAGCCTGATTGGCGCAGTTGGTGTGTGTAGCACACGGTTTGCCACATTGGTGGCAGTGGCTTATTACTTGCCCATCTATATCTTCGGCCAGACGCTCGTCGAATACGAAATTTTTGCCAATAAAAGCAGACTCAATGCCCAGTCTTTTTATCTGGCGGGCATACTCTATGATGCCTCCATGCAATTGGTTTACATCTTCAAAACCATGATGTTTGAGGTAAGCACTGGCTTTCTCGCACCTGATGCCTCCAGTACAATATAGCAATACTTTTTTGTCTTTCTGTTCCTTCAGATGCGTAGCTACCAGGTTCAACTCAGCTCTGAAAGTATCGGCCTGCGGGAGAATGGCATTTTTGAAATGGCCTATCTCACTTTCGTAGTGGTTGCGCATATCTACAATAATGGTATCTGGCTGCCCGGCTAAGTGGTGAAATTCTTCGGCGCTCAGGTGAGTTCCTACATTGGTTACGTCAAATGCATCATCGTCCAAGCCATCGGCCACCAATTTTGGCCTTACTTTGATGGTGAGTTTGTAAAACGATTTTCCGTTGTCCTCCACTGCATATTTTATGGGCATATTTTCGAGGCCCTGTATTTGTTGCAACAGGTTGAGAAATGCCGGCATATGAAATTCGGGCACACTCATCTGTGCATTTATACCTTCACGTGCCACGTATATACGCCCGAGGCAGTCTAGCTCAGCCCATTGAGCAAACAGATTGTTGCGGAACTCCTGAGGATTGTCTATGATGAAATATCTGTAAAAAGAAATGGTAGTGCGCTGAAAAGTTTCGGCCATGAGTTTCGTTTTCAACTCATCACGGTTTACCTTGTTGTGCAGGGCTTTTTGTTTCATATGTTGTACCTATTAGATCAGACCTGAAAGCCAATTTTTTTGAAAGGCAAAAAGCATATAAACAAAAATTCCTGCAAACCATAGATTTACAGGAATTTTGGGTGAAAGATGGGATTCGAACCCACGACCCTTGGAACCACAATCCAATGCTCTAACCGACTGAGCTACATCCACCATGTGGTGCTTTAAAAGCGATGCAAATATACAGTAATAGTTGAATGATCCAAAGCTATTTTTAAAAAAATCTTGATATTTTACCTTAGTAACTGATTGTACGATATTTAAAAAAAATCTTTTTCTTTAGATGCCTTTCAATTATGTTTGCGAAAGCTTTATCAACGCAATTTTCAACAAAAAGCATCGCTTTATGGGTTTTATACAAAAATACAGGAACAAACCTGCCATATTATTACTGGTTTTATCTGCATTTGCCAATGGCACCCTTCTATATTTTGGGGCTGTAAGTCAAGTTATTACTATAGTTATCAGTGTGTTGCTTTGGGTTGGGTGGTTAATCACTTTGCGCCGTACCCTTAAGCATATTATGTTGCTGCAATTTACCTTTATACTACTCACCATTAGTATATTGCATTTTACTCATTTTTTTTCACCATTTCTGCCATCGCTACTTACATTCTTCAATATTTATGTAGCTATACAAGGGGTGCTCTATATGTATTTCGCCGGAGATAAAGATGAGAAAATGGCGGCTTCAGCATTTTTGGGTGTTCAAGTAAAAGGCACGCTGGTTTTGCTATTGGTTGGCGGTGGTATTCTGTATGCATTGTATTTTGTGCAATATATACAATTTGAAGTCTTTATATACAGATTTGTATATCTGCAATTTATCCTTGTATTTACGCCCATTGGTTACCTGTATCATATAACGGCAAGGTATGCTGAGCGCGAAAAGATTTTTGGAGCGCATGCCAAACCAAGCGTTGCACTTATTAAAAGAATAGGCAATTTGCGCATACTTCTATTTAGCAGGCCGGGACTCATTACCGATGGGAAATTCAAACTTACAGAATTGAATTTCAGATGGTCGTACAAGCGAGATACCATATTGAGCATATGTGCGCAGCTCATGGCGCAATCATTTCCAGAAGTTGCACAAGCACTAGAAAAGGAAATTGAAAACAAGGAAAATATAAAACAAATTGAGATTATTTCTTCCCAAAAAGCTATGGTTACAGGCCAAGATGCAGAAGGTAAAAAATATAGCTTGACCAATGTAAAACCGGAAGTACTCAAAAATAATCCGGAAGAATATGATTATTACCTAATACTTGATGAAAAAGTAATAGCTCAATTTTCGCTCACTGAAAATACGCTGCCAGATGCTTCTGAATATATACGCATTGCCAACAAATTACAGTTCAACAATGCGATAATATGTAAACATGAACATCCATCTAATCTGTCGATTAAAAACAGTTTAAAAACAGATAAAATATATGTGTGCGAAAATAGTAATGAGGAGCAGGCTCTGGTAAATAGACTCTCTGCAAAAGCACCACTGGCGTGGATAAGTGCTGCAGAAAACCATGAAAAAAATAATGCGTTCTCATTTTTGATTCATCCTGAAAATAATATAGTGCCAGCTTCTGAGAATAGCATGCACATAGCATCTGCAAAGGAGTTACAAACAATACTAGATTTTGCAGTAAATATTAAGCAGCACATTGACTGGAGATTAACCATGGGGCTAACGCTCAATATTGTCCTAGTCTTTCTTGTAATTTTAATGCCGCTACATTTACACCATGTGGTATTGGCAAACACAGCGGTGCAAACAACCAACAACCTGGTGAACAAATATTTTATACTTCTAAAATTTAAAAATGAACAACAATGAGTTTTCTCGAATCATACAATTATATACTCTCACGTCTGGAAACTATGGAAAATGGTGATGTTGTAAACTCGATGAACCAACACCATGTAACATATGTAAACAGCAGAGGGGTTTCGGTGCCCGAGTTAAAAGAGTTAGCCAAGAGTATGCCGCCCGATACGCAACTGGCGAACTTGCTTTGGAATTTTGGTAGCAGAGAAACCAAAATACTGTCGTTTATGCTTGAAGAACCAGACAAAATAGCAGCAGAAAGGGTAATGGAACGGATACTCAGTTTTGATAATGCTGAACTCGCAGAACAAATAAACATGTACTTCTTACCACATATACCTGATTCTCAAATATTTTGCATAAGTCTATTCATTTCCACCAATCCATACGTACTTCAAACTGCATTTTTGCTAGCGAGCAAATTGTATAAATTTGATATACAAATAGATATAGAATTTGATAAAAAATTATTAGAAAAGATTAATTTTTTTGCAAACACTGAGAATGTACACCTAAGAAGGGCTATTGCAAGGGCATTGAGTTCGTATGGCTGTAGAAATCTGGCTAACAATACATTAGCCAAACAGGTTGCCATTAGTTTCCAATCAGAAAATAATATATATTTGCGCTGGATTGGGGAAGAGGCTCTCATGGAATTAGAGTACACAGGAGTACATCCTCACCATTAAATAAACAAGTTTAACCAAAATCAATTCGTAATATGAAAATTGGAAAATCATCAAATCCGGCATTAAATCTGGATAAATGGCGTTCGATGGCGTTTTCACAATCGGACTCTCAGACAATGACAATTCAAGGAGTAGCCAACAAAACCATCATTCTTTTGTTGTTGGCAATGGCTACAGCTACCATGGTATGGCGCAGTGCATTTAGCGGCGGCGAAGTAATGGGCTGGGTGATAGGTGGTGGTATATTTGCGTTCATAGTTGCGCTGGTTATAAGTTTCAAACCACAATGGGCTCCTATAGGTGCACCGGTATATGCTTTGGCTGAGGGTTTGGTACTTGGAGGAATTTCAGCAATGTTCGCATCTATGTATCAGGGTATTGTAATTAAGGCAGTCCTGCTTACTTTCGGTGTACTTATGACTATGCTTTTTGTATATAAAAGCGGTATGATAAAAGTAACCGAGAAGTTTAAAATGGGCTTAACGATAGCTATGGGTGGTATTTTTGTTATGTACCTGCTTACCTGGATACTGGGAATGTTTGGAGTAAATATGGGCTTCATGCACGATGGTGGCCCGTTGAGTATATTGCTCAGTCTGGGTATTGTAATTGTAGCTTCGCTGGTGCTTATCTGGGATTTCAGTACTATAGAAGAGGGAGTGGCCATGGGCGCACCTAAATTTATGGAATGGTACTCAGCCTTTAGTCTGATGGTAACATTGGTTTGGCTTTACCTCGAAATTCTTCGCTTGGTATCCTATTTTTCTTCGAACGACTAATACACACATTGCATATAAACATAAAAAGCGGCAGGATCTGTCGCTTTTTTTATTTTATTTTATTTATATTCAGTCAATTTGAATATTGCTTACAAAATATTCTCTGAAGTGAGCGACCATTGCAAGAAGATTCACAAAATCGATTTCAGTATTACTGAGCAAATCAAGTGGATATCTAAACTTTACGACCAAATAATCTATTTCTTCGGCTTCCGTAAACAATTCGGATGGAATTTGGGTAAGTTTAGATGCTTTATTAATCAATCCACTGAGTTGCGTATTTTCAGGAAACTCAATTTCTTTACTCACAAGGTAAGCCCTGATGTACTTTTCGCAGGCTTGCTGACAATGGTAATATACTGTATATAGATACTCTGGTACCTGACCTTGTATGAGCTTAGCCGCACCATAATCTTCATCAGCACGTCTGATCCATTCTTTTATAAGGTCAGCTTTAGAAAGCTCCGGAATTGAAAACTGCGGTTTTTCCATAATTGGCGGTGAGTTAGGTGCATTGGCGCTATGTTGATTCATTTCATAGTAAACTAGTTTCGAGTTTGCCCCATGGGACGCACATATAACCGCACGTCGTCAGCTGTAATAACATTGTTTGACAATATCATGAGCCTTTCAACCACATTGCGCAACTCACGTATATTCCCATTCCACTGAAAAAGTTTGAGCTCTTCAATTGCATCCGGGGAAATCTCCTTTTTCGGAAAATTTAATTCCTCTGAAATAATATTGATAAAATGTTCAGTTAGCAACGGAATATCGTCCAATCTATCATTGAGGCTGGGCACATGAATAATAATTACAGAAAGTCTATGGTACAAATCCTCTCTGAAATTTCCTTTTTGTATTTCGTCTTGTAAATCTTTATTAGTAGCCGCTACAACCCGCACATTTACTTTGATATCTTTTTCGCCACCCACCCTTGAAATTCTGCTTTCTTGCAAAGCCCTGAGTACTTTGGCTTGAGCACTTAAACTCATATCCCCAATTTCGTCCAGAAAAATAGTTCCGGAGTCTGCTTGCTCAAATTTGCCTTTTCTTTGTTTTATGGCGGATGTGAAAGCTCCTTTTTCATGACCAAACAATTCACTCTCTATAAGTTCTGATGGAATAGCCGCACAATTGACCTCAATGAAAGGCATGTGTGCCCGATTACTTTTCTCGTGTATCCAGCGGGCTACAAGTTCTTTACCGGTTCCATTCCTGCCTGTAATGAGTACTCGCGCATCTGTAGGTGCAACTTTTTCTATAAGATCTTTAATCTGCGAAATAGCAGGTGATTCACCTACCATCTCAAATGTTTTGCTTACTTTTCTTTTAAGCAGTTTGGTTTCAGATATAAGTGTAGATTTATCGAGGGCATTGCGTATGGTGATGAGCAAACGGTTCAGATCTACAGGTTTTTCAATGAAATCGTAAGCACCCTTTTTGATGGCCTCTACCGCATTGTCAACTGTACCATGTCCACTGAGCATAATTATTTGTGCATCAGTATTGTTTTCGAATATTTTATCCAGTACTTCCATTCCGTCCATACGTGGCATTTTGATATCTAGCAGAACTATGTCAAATTTCTTTTGAGTAAATATTTCTAAGCCCTCTATTCCATCTACAGCCACTTCGCAGGTATAACCCTCATATTCAAGTATATCTCTGATGGAATTTCTAATTGGCCTTTCGTCGTCAATGATGAGAATATGTCCGTTACTCATGTGCTTATTTATGGGAATTATAAATTTTTTAAATATACAAACTTTTTTATTATAACTATACAAATTGCAATGATATTGCACCAACAATGAACTATTGCAAGATTTTAATCAACTTTGCAAACAATTATGCAATCCAGTATAAGAATAATAACTGATAATTGTAACAAATATCTACACATGACTAGCAAAGCTATTTATACCATTTTATTACTTATTCTTTCAAATACTTTCATGACGCTGGCCTGGTATGGCCACCTCAAATTTAAAGAGATGAAAGGTTTTGCAGACCTTGGCCTTATTGCTGTAGTTTTTATTAGTTGGGGAATTGCACTTTTTGAATACTTCTTTCAGGTTCCTGCTAATAGAATTGGTTTTCAGGGCAATGGAGGGCCATTTTCGTTGGTTCAACTCAAAGTGATACAAGAGGCCATAACATTGGTGGTCTTTGTTGTATTCTCAATGTTGGTGTTCAAAAGCGAAGCGTTCCGTTTGAATCATCTTATTGGATTCATATTTCTAATTCTGGCTGTATACTTTATTTTCAAAAAGTAATAGTTAGGGTATCATTGTATTCAAATCTTGCAAAATGCAATAAACAACAGGGCAAACTGCAGCATTGCGTATGGTTATCTGAAATATTTTCCTTTGTGCAGGCTGAGCAGTGTGTGGATATTCCCTACATGCCTTCGGATGATTTTCATATACTTGACATGTATTATCGGCAGAAATCAGGGGGCAGGGCATTGTCTTAAAAACATAATCATTGTCCTCATCAATTGTCAAAAATTCTTCGGCAAACTGCCCGGGTTTCATACGCTTGTGTGCTGCAAGCCTATCTATATCGCGCGAGGTAAGCCTTGGCCCAAGTCCGCGACAACAATTGGCACAATGCAGGCAATCAAATTGGCTGAAATAGTCGTCATGCAGTTTGTTTATTATTTCATCAAGCTTACTTTCTGATATTTTATTGGTGCGTTTCGATAGTTCTTTATAATACGGGGCAGATTTTTTTGCTACATTTGCCAAGTTGCTCAAATCTAGATTGTATTTGCCAACACGCAATAAATGTTGTTGTTTCATTCATTTTTGTTCTTTAATACGTACACAATGACACCGCACGAAATTAATTCCATATTCGCAACTTTCCAACATTTGAATATACTGGTTATAGGGGATGTAATGATTGATGCATATTTGTGGGGCAAAGTAAACCGCATTTCGCCTGAAGCCCCCGTACCCATAGTAGCTGCTTCCAGAAAAGAAAACAGGCTCGGAGGAGCAGCCAATGTGGCTCTTAACTTAAGTGCCTTGGGCGCCAACCCTATACTTTGCTCGGTAATAGGAGACGATGCTGCAAGCGAAACCTTTTTTGAATTACTCGATGCAGCAGGCCTTTCAGCCGAAGGAATTATGATTTCGGGGAAACGTGCTACAACCATAAAAACACGGGTAATTAGTGGAACTCAGCACTTGCTTCGCATAGATGAAGAAATAACCACTGACCTAACTGAAAACCTAGCTCGCTCATTTATTCACCAGATTGAGCAAATCATAAAAAAGAAAAAAATACATGCCATCATATTTGAAGATTACGATAAAGGCTTAATAGTGCCAGATTTAATACGTGAAACCATTGAATTAGCACGCAATTTTAGTATAAAAACCCTGGTAGACCCAAAAAAGAAAAATTTCACTAATTATGCTGGAGTTTCTTTTTTCAAACCCAACCTAAAAGAGCTTACAGAGGGAATAAAAAAAGAATTTCAAGGACATGACTTAGATGCTATTCGTAAACATGCTTCTGAATTTCAACAAAAATATGAAATAGAAGTGATGCTGACTACCCTATCGGAAAATGGGATGATGCTGACTTTTGGCAATCAGTGGGCACATATTCCGGCCCAAATTAGGACTATAGCTGATGTGTCGGGTGCCGGTGATACTGTCATAAGCATAGCTGCTGCCTGTTTGGCCGCTCATGCAACCCCATTGCAAGCTGCTATCATAGCCAACCTTGGAGGAGGATTGGTGTGCGAAAAAGTAGGCGTTGTGCCTATTGAATTTGATGTACTCAAAACCGAAACGCTTCAATACTTTGAGCAAACCAACGATTTTTCCACAGGAATACTGGACTGAGCAATACTCAAACCAGCAAACTGGCTGGGACTTAGGTTATGCATCTCCTCCTTTGATTGAGTATACAAAGCAACTCACTAACAAAGACTTAACTATACTCATACCCGGAGCCGGCTATGGCTGGGAAGTTGAATACCTATACAATTGTGGCTTCTGCAATGTGTATTTGCTAGAATTTGCAATCCAACCTATCGAAGCATTCAGGAAAAGAGTTCCGCATTTCCCAGAGAAAAATATTATACAACTTGACTTTTTTGACTTAAATTTCACATTCGACCTCATACTGGAGCAAACTTTTTTCACTTCGTTTCCCCCTCAACTGCGCACAGCCTTTGTCATACAAATGCACAAACTCCTCAATCTGGACGGAAAGTATGTTGGCTTGTTTTTCAATCATCCATTTTACAATCATTTTCCACCCTTTAGTATGTTCCCTCAAGAATATTTACAACTTTTTAAACCTTATTTTTCGGTGCAATGCTTTGAAAACTGCTACAACTCAATAAAACCTAGGGCAGGAAGAGAAGTTTTTTTTATTATGCAAAAACTTAAGCAGGTTTCGCAGGAAAAATGACATATTAAATATTTAAGTTTTTTATAAAACAGGTTTGAATAGAATCATTTCTTTACCTATCTTGTAGTATTAAATTTTATACGCATGCGTTTTTATTACTCATTATATATTCTCATATTTCTATTTTTCAGCTCTGCGCAAGGGCAGCAGATGCGAAGTTTTAAATTCAACGAAAATTCGGGTTTATCCAACGAGCTCGTTAAAAGTATATCTTCCTCAAAAACAGGATATATTTGGCTTGCTACAGACGGTGGAATCTATAGGTACAACGGGGTGTCGTTTGAATATTTCGATATAGGCCTGCCTACCCTTTTTATAAAACATGTTGTTGAACGCAGAAATGGAAAGATACTTGCAAGTGCCGATGAAGGAATTTTTGAATTTGAAAACAATGTATTTGAACCAAACGCAAAATGTATATTGCGCGCCTCCAAAATACCGATGGACACTTCAGCTTGGTATCCTAAACATATACTTGAAGACGATAACAATGATTTATGGATTGCTGATAACCTGAGTATTTTCAGAGTTAAAGCAAATGGAGCTACAGAAAGATACGAATTTCCGGATAAAGATAGGACCGCCCATTTTCAGAGTTCATTTTTTATGTTTCTGAACGATGACAAAAAACTGATTGTCTTCTCTAAGTACGGATATTTGTACCATTTCGACGAAAATGTAAAGAAATTTAAAGAAATTGAATATAACAATAAACCTACCGAGGTAAATGGTGTGGTCAAAGGTACGGAAAACACTTTTCTCCTAAATACAAATGGTACAGTTTACGAAATACAATTAAGTTCCAATTATCTTACTGCCACCAAAAAGCCTATTCTCGAAAATGTAAATGCCTCGGGTATAGCTACATCAGACAATATAAAATTTTATGTATGCAGCTGGACAAATGGAGTATATATGCTGGAGCGCGTGAGAGATACCTACTCAATAAACCAGTTACAAACTGAACAGTATGAGGCATTTAATTACATATATGTTAGAAACAATCAAGATATTTGGTTAGGTTCTGATATTGGTCTTACCCTGTTGCAATTTAAAGAATTCGAAAATGTATATCCTGATACTGAGCGAGACTACATCCAAGACATCGCTTTGGCAGAGAACAATTACGTATATTTTACTTCAGGGCACAAAATTTACAGAACGAAGTACGGAAAATCGCTCGATCCGCTTGAGCTTATTGAGGATGTAACCGACAGATTTATATTGCAGATTCTTCCCGATAAGAATGGACTTTGGCTAGCAGATTCTGAAGGAGTACTCACCTTTAAATCAAATACTGGCAGTACTCAAACCTTCAGTTTTAGTGATTACGGAACTGCCATTTTCTATATTTATAAAGACTCTGATAATAATATTTGGCTTTGCCAGGACAAGAATGAGAACCTCATCAAGATTACCCCACAATTTGAAACATTCTTCTACAGCGCAGCAGAAGGAATCATGAGTAGGCCCCTTATAGTAAAGCAGAGCCCTGAAGGTGACATTTATGTAGGTGGCTATACCATGGAACATTACCTTTTTAAATACAACAAAGCACAAGATAAATTTGATAACCTAAGTAAAAATCTGAACAAGTTTGATGATATAAACTTAAGTGTAAACGATATAGCTTTTGGTAATGAGGGCCAAATATACCTAGCTACGCAACACGGTCTTATAAAGCATAATACTAAACAAATTGAAATCATAAATCAGCCCGAAACCCAAAATACGGCCATCACTGCAATAACTACTGATAAGCACGGAAATATTTGGATGGGCTCAGCCAAAGGGCTTTTCTGCTTGTACCAAAATTCTATCACTTTGTTCGCCGAATGGCATGGGCTTAGCAGCAAATCTATAGCCTACAGAAACATTGTAATAGACCCAAACCATAAAATTTGGGTAGGTACTACTTCAGGAGTATCAGTAAATACCTCCCAAATTAGTTTCGAACAAACCCCTGCTCCTGTTTTTTCGAAAATAGAGTCAAACTCAGGCATATTGCCAGTAACCGGAAATTTAAAATTATATCATACCAACTTTCTGAAATTAACTTTTGAGTCGTTATTATATCCAGGGCATAGTATTGATTACCAATACAGAATATTACCCAACGACTCAAACTGGATTACGCTCAAATCCAGTAACGAGCTTTTTATCCCCTCCCTGCCCGACAACGACTACCAAATTCAATTCAGGTCTAAGCAAAAAGGGAAATATTATTGGAGTGAAATCACTACCCTTTACCTTGAAGTATCCCCAGGTTGGTACAGTACATGGTGGGGCATACTGCTCATTATTTTAGCAGTTGGATCTTTGGTTTTTGGCATTATGAAAACCATATTATGGAAAGCAGCAAATGACAAAAAGGCGCTTGAAAAAACCATTTCTTCGCGAACCTCTGAAATTGAATACCAAAGAATGGCCATGCAACAACAACGCGATTTGGCCAATCATCACCTCGAGCAAATTTCAAAACAAAACAAAGACATTACTGATAGTATTTTGTACGCCAAAAGAATACAATCTGCTTTGCTTCCACCTGATAACCTTATTAAAAGATCATTCCCCCAACATTTCATACTATTCAAGCCCCGCGAAATAGTAAGTGGTGATTTTTATTGGTATCTCAACAAAGGAAATATAACAGCTTTTGCCATAGGCGACTGCACCGGGCATGGTGTACCCGGCGCTTTTATGAGTATGTTGGGCATATCTTTACTCAACGAACTTAGCAACCATCATTTCAATAGCACCGCCAAACTGAAAGCAAGCAATATACTCAACAGCCTACGTCTAAACCTGAAGAACTCCCTCAGACAAAATGATTCTGAAAGAATATCCAAAGATGGAATTGACTTAGGAATGGTAATTGTGGATTTTTATAACAAAACCGTTCAGTTTTCAGGTGCATATCTCCCCATGCTATTGGTGCAAAAAGATGTAACCCACTTTATAAAAGGTGACAGAATGCCTATAGGTTTCTATATAAAAGAAAAAGACGATTTCACAAATCATGAGTTTTCGTTTGAAGAAGGCGATATGTTGTACCTATGCTCCGACGGTTTTGTAGACCAAGTGGGTGGTTTTAAGGGGCGAAAATATATGATGACAGCCTTTCGAGAATTTTTAATAAAAACAAGTTCGTACCCTATCAAAGAACAACTTACCTTACTCGAAGATGAGCTAACATTGCACATGCAAGGATACAAACAAATGGACGATATAACCGTTATAGGAATTAAACTTTCGCTATCTGGATTAAGGTTAGATGCGCAAGCCTCCAACAATTGGGAAAAATATAAATTCTTGGTTGCTGAAGATGATGATACCAATTTTATGTTACTTCAAACACTTCTGAAACCAACCGGGGTGCATCTCACTCATGTAACCAATGGCCTCGAAGCAATTATGACATACAACAACACCCCTCGTGATTTTGACCTGATACTTATGGATTTGCATATGCCTATCATGCATGGGGTTTCTGCTATAAAAGATTTACGTAAAAACGGCTCACAAGTACCAATTGTCGTTCTTACTGCTTTCACGCAAGATGAACTCAAGTCAAATGCTTTTGCTGCCGGTGCCAACGATTACCTGCTAAAACCTATTCAATTTAACGAGCTGATTGCCACTATTGGCAAATACTTAGTTTATAAATAATCATGCTCAATTTCGGCAAATTTTAAAAATAATCATCGAAAAATGTTTTACAACAATTTAAGATATTCACATCTTTAATACCTTTGTATGCGAATTTGAAATCACTTCAATTCATGAAAAAGGTTAAAACAGATTTTTTTAGAAAATATCACAAATGGTTGGGCTTAATTATTACAATCAATCTATTGATGTTTGCAGGTAGCGGTATTCTTCTCAATCATAGAAGTTTGATAGCTCATTTGCATTTTCCCCGAAAATATATGCCAGAAGCATATCATATAAACAACTGGAATAACGGCGTAGTTAAGCGCAACCTAACTATTGGCAAAGATTCTATTCTTATATATGGAAACAGTGGAATATGGCTCACCGACTCAGCTTTTACTAATTTCACTGAATTTAATGCGGGTTTGCCTACTGGAACAGATTACAGGAAAGTAGAAACAGCCATAGTATATAATGGTTCGCACTTGCTGATTGGTACTCAACACGGACTCTATGAATACAGACACAAAAAATGGACTCCCATTTATTTGGGCAACGAAGAGCAAAGGGTAATTAGCCTCACTGAATCCAATGGGAAACTTTTTGCAATCACCCGCTCTGAATTATTTGTATTACACCCATTTGCCAAAGACTCAACCTGGGTTATTGAGCAAGATCATATTCCAGCCTACGCACAAAATACCGAAGTTGGTTTATTCCGCACACTTTGGGTTATACATAGTGGCGAAATATATGGGAAATGGGGAAAACTATTAGTTGACTTTCTGGGTTTATGCATGGCAACACTCGCTATTACCGGCATTATTTATTTTATAATTCCGGTTTATATTAAGAAAAAGCGGGATAAGGTAAAAGAAAAGCTGAGTAAAATAAAAATATTCAATCAGAAAAATCTGAAAATACATAATACTATAGGCGTGTGGCTACTTCCACTCCTATTGCTCAATACCCTTACAGGAATGTTTCTGCGGCCGCCATTTCTCATCCCCATAGCTAACTCCGTAGTTTCGCCTATACCCTACACCAAGCTGGCAGCCCATAACTATTGGGAAGACAAACTCAGGCTTATACAATACGATGAAGATCTGAAATCCTTTTTACTTTTTACATCGGAAGGTGTATATACCTATATGCCATTCTCCGAAAATCCACCGGTGGCGCTCCCCTCACAGCCCACCATAAGTGTAATGGGTATAAATTTGTGCGAAAAAATAGCTCCATATACTTATTTGATTGGCTCATTTAGTGGCTTGTACATATGGAATATAAAAGATGCATACCAACTGGATGCCATGAATATGCAGCCGGTTGGGTACGAAAACAGAACATCGAGGCCTATTGGCGAACAAGTAATTTCCGGATTAATAAAAGCAAGTGACTCTACATACTATTATTCAGACTATAATACCGGGATACAGGCTTTGCATCACCATCAGACATTCACGGCAATGCCTGAAGAAATGAAAGATATAAAAATGCCATTGTGGAATATTTCACTGGAAATACACACCGGTCGCATTTTTCAGGGTATAATGGGCGATTTTTATATACTCATAGTTCCGCTTACCGGCCTGGCTACTCTTTTCGTACTTATTTCTGGAGTAATTACTTGGTATAAAATAAAATACAAAAGGAAAAAAGTTATTCCCAACACTATTTCATCATCAGAATCATGATTTATATCATTTTTCACAAACTTCGAAATCCATAAATTTGATTCAAGAGTTGTATATCCGTTATTCTTAAAATATAGAATCATATGAGAGCCTTAATTCTGAAAATAATTCCACCTGACAATTGGCAGCGACCAGTTATCATTCTGGTAGGAATATTTGTAGGACTTGCATTGTATATCTTTAAAGTATCTAATGCAGCCTCGTACCTGTCAGACGAGCCCGAGACCTGCATCAACTGCCACATCATGATACCGCAGTATGCCACCTACCAACACAGTTCGCACCGCGAGGTAGCCAACTGCAACGACTGCCATGTGCCCCATACCAATGTAGTAGCCAAGTATTTTTTCAAGGCGAAAGATGGTATGAGACACGCCTCTATGTTTACTCTCAGGCTCGAGCCTCAGGTCATAACCATTAAAGAAGCTGGTAAAGCAGTTGTACAAGAAAATTGTGTGCGATGCCACAAAGCCAACAACCAGAATGTAAACAATGAATTTACATACAACGACAAACAGCATGGCAAAGGCAAACTGTGCTGGGACTGCCACCGGGAAGTACCCCATGGGCGGGTTAATAGCCTCACCTCTACACCAAATGCCAGAGCCCCACGTCTTTCAAGCCCGGTGCCTGAATGGCTAAAAACAAAAATGCAATAAATCGAAAAATTAAATCAAACATTTCAAATAACTCTTGAACAATGGAAAATAATAAACAGCGTAGCCCTTGGATCAACTGGCTACTATTTTTCGCAACCATCGTAGTGGTGTTTTTCCTCGGTTTGCTTGCCAGCTCTATCACTGAGCGACGTGCCGAGAAAGAATATGTGTACAAACCTACACTAGAAATTGCTGATTGGGAACCCCGCAATGCCATTTGGGGAGCCAATTACCAGCGCGAATATCAATCTTATCTGGGAACTTTAGATACCAATTTCAGAAGTAAATACAATGGCAATGCTATGATTGATATGCTTGCTGTAGATCCACGCCTGGTGGTACTTTGGGCTGGATATGCATTCTCAAAAGATTATAGCCAAGGCAGAGGCCACTATTATGCCATCGAAGATATATACAATACCTTACGTACAGGTGGCCCCACCAACGACTCAGATGGTCCACAGCCTAGTACTTGCTGGACTTGCAAAAGCCCTGATGTAGGCCGCCTGATGAACGAAAAAGGCATTAAAGAATTTTATACCGGAAAATGGGCATCTTTAGGATCTGAAATTGTAAACCCTATTGGCTGCGCCGATTGTCACGATCCGGAAACCATGAACTTACGTATATCTCGCCCTGGGCTTATTGAAGCGTGGCAACGCCAGGGTAAAGACATTAAAAATGCTACCCACCAAGAAATGCGTTCGCTTGTATGTGCACAGTGCCACGTAGAATATTATTTTGACAAATCTGATGGTAAGAGCGCTTATCTAACTTTCCCATGGGACAAAGGTAACTCTGCCGAAGAGATGCTTGCATACTATGATGAGAAAAAATTTACAGATTTTACCCACGCACTTAGTAAAACTCCCATATTAAAAGCTCAACACCCCGACTACGAGGTATATATGACCGGTATTCATGCCGAAAGAGGTGTGTCATGTGCAGACTGCCATATGCCATATCGCTCTGAGGGAGGTGTAAAATATACCGACCACAAATTGAGCAGCCCTTTGCAAAATATAGCCAACTCGTGTCAGGTTTGCCACAGAGAAGAATCTGAAAAATTGCTTAAAAATGTGTACGACAGGCAAGATAAAATCATACAGAACCGCGACAAATTGGAAGAAATCCTGGTACACGCTCACGTAGAAGCTAAAGTAGCATGGGAAAAAGGTGCAACCGAAGAGCAAATGAAAGATATCCTATACAACATTCGCAAGGGGCAATGGTTCTGGGATTATGTTGCTGCCAGTCATGGAGCATCTTTCCACGCCCCTGTTGAAGTAGGACGTGTGATATCTCAGGGACTCATAGCAACCCAAGAAGCCCGCATTGAACTTGCCCGCTTGTTGCACAAACTGGGTGTTACCGAACCTGTACCATACCCTGCTATTACAACAAAAGCCGATGCTCAGAAATATATTGGTTTGGACATGGATAAATTCCGCGAAGAGAAAAACCTATTCAAAGCCAACTTGTTGCCACAATGGATTGCAAAAGCCAAGGAACGTGAATCGAAATATAAAGTGCAGCTGTAAAGCATACCTGCAATAAGTAAAAACGAAACCCCAAAGAGTCATCTACGGGGTTTCGTTTTTTTTACTCAAAAAAAGAAAACTACTGTTCTGTAGGTTTTATCATACGCACGTTTACGGCATTGAACGAAGGTCTGTTTTTCTTAGTATCAAATCCTTCCTGAACATAAAAAGTAACAGGTGTACCTACTACAAAGAAATCAGTTTTACCTTTGAAGTCCTTACGTCTGAAATAGTATGTTTTCCTATCCATATCTTCTATGAAACCAGCGGTGCCAGTAGGTAGTAGCGATTTTATTTTGCCTTCATAACGTTCCTGATCGGCATACAGTACATCGTCCCAAATATTGCGTATATGATTGAAAAGCCTTTTAGGATCAATCATACGTGTAGTATCAACATCCAATTGTTCTATCAAATGTTGCAGTTCAGAATCTATTTTCCAATTTTTCTGCTTACGCACTGCATATACAAATTGTACATGCTTTTGCGCCCATTCTATTTTATCCATAGATATGAGCATTTCAGCCATCAGCTTAAATAAATTTATCTTCTTATCAGGTTCACCAGGTGCTTGGGCTGCAGCAACTGCATATTCCATCCCTTCTCGGGTATCTCCGGCATCAAAAAGCAAAGAAGCTATTTCAGCTGAAATAAACCAGTCGCTTCGCTTATCAGACAGATCTTTTAGCAAATCAATGGCTTTGAGCGTATTGCCAAGTTTACTCTCTGCAATGGCCATTTTTCGGGTAAACCAGATTTCGTTATTGTAGTGTAGCTTTGGAATCGTTTTGAGTGCATTCTTACATACTTCGATACACTCCGTCCAGCGTTCTTTTTGTAAATAAGCTTTTGAGAGCATCATATGGTATTGTTCCATTTTGGAGGCAAGCTCTCTTTGGTTTCCATTCGGGTCTACATATGCAAAAGGCTCTTGATCAAGCAATTCTGGCCTCAATTTCCCTAACCATTCTAGAGCATGGTCGGCTTCATATACTTGCTTCGATTCAATATGCTCAAGCACTTTAAATACAGTCATAGTGTAGGGCGAAAAATTATCGTCCTGGCGAGCATATTTTATGATCTGATTGGCAGAGTGGAGAAACAATTCTTCGTCATCCACAATCTCCAATTTTATTTGGGTATAGTAAAGCGACCATACATATACCCCTTTAATATTTGGAAAATCGGGCTGCGAACTCATCACTTTGTCGCATATTTCCAAAGCTTCTACGTGCTTTTTTTCTTTCTGTAAGCAAACGGCGTATCCCCAGGCCACCCATTCATTGCACTGTTCCGGAAATTCTTTCCAGAGCTTAGTGTAAAATTCGAGCGATTGTGCAAATTTTTTGGCTTTCCGCAAATTATCTGCATTGTTTTTTATTTCATGAAAAGTCATAACTAAACCTAAACATTATAGTTTCCCAACAAAAACATCTATCATCTAAATATACATAACAAATTGCTAACAGCCAAAATATTTTTAATCAGCCTTCAAATTTAGTTTTTACATCATACGGTTTTTATAATCGAAGTATGTAAATTTACGCAAACTGGTATAGTGGTCATCTTTGGACCAGAGCCCAATTTCAGGATGCGCAACACCATTGAAAGTGGTGGTCTTCACCATAGTATAGTGTATCATATCTTCAAAAATAAGTTTTTCGCCTACTTGTAACTCATGGTCAAAAGCCCAGTCGCCCATAAAATCGCCTGAAAGGCAACTTACTCCCCCCATTCGGTAGCTGTAGGGTGCCTCGCCGGGTTCTTTGGCGCCCCTTATACGTGGTTTGTAAGGCATTTCGAGGCAGTCGGGCATATGTGCCGTAAAAGAAACATCGAGTATGGCTGTATGAAGCCCCTTGTAGCTTACTATATCTAAAACAGTGGCCACCAAAACACCGGTTTCCCATGTAAATGCGCTTCCCGGCTCCATGATTACCTTCAGATTATGTTTAGCTTTAAAATCAGTGAGTACTTTCACCAAATGTTCCGTATCGTAGCCTTTACGAGTCATCAGATGTCCCCCTCCCATATTTATCCATTTCAGGGAAGAAAAATATTTTCCAAATTTTTGCTCTACTACTTTGAGTGTATGCTCCAGGTTGTGCGAATCTGACTCACAAAGTGCATGAAAATGTAAGCCGGTAATTTCAGCCGGCAAAGTTTCAGGCATATTATCGATGCTCATACCAAGTCGGCTGCCCGGTGTGCAGGCATTGTATATGGCAGTAGTTACTTCCGAAAATTCAGGGTTTATGCGCAAACCAATTTCAATGGGATGCTCATGTTTCTGAATAAGAGGCAGAAACTTATGGAATTGCGATAATGAATTGAATATAATATGATTGCTATACTTGAGTACTTCATTAAAATCCTTTTCGGCAAAAGCGGGCGAATAAGTATGTGCTGGTGTATGCATCTCATCGTGTATAAGACGTGCTTCCTGTAAGCCACTTGCTGCACCACCTTTTATATAATTGTTCATTAGCGGAAACATTCTCCACCCGGCAAAAGCCTTTAGGGCAACAATGATTTCAACTCCCGCTTTTTTGGCAACAT
Organism: Bacteroidota bacterium; assembly: GCA_020048155.1. GTDB lineage: Bacteria > Bacteroidota > Bacteroidia > Bacteroidales > DYOH01 > JAIFMY01. The sequence continues at coordinate 7,658 of JAIFMY010000132.1, read as the reverse complement.
TACTTATAAGTTCCAAATTAGCGGTAAGTTTATTTTCATCTATCACATAAGCAGGTGAAGGTATTTGGTCAAAATTCATATGCAGTTATATATTTTTTGTTGTTTGGGGTGTACTAAAAAAAACGTGGTTCAGATATATAGATTTTTCAATCAAAACCCTCTATATGAACCACGCTTTATACGAGATAGTGCGCAAAAGGTTGGCAATAATCTCAAATATTAAAATTCTAAATCCAGATCATGCAATTCGACCCATGGCAATCCGCGTTTGTTGAGTTGCTCCATAAACGGATCGGGATTCATTTGCTCAACATTGAATACGCCTGGTTTTTTCCATAAGCCTTGCAAATACATCATAGCACCTATGGCAGCAGGCACACCTGTGGTGTAGCTAACAGCTTGTGTTCCGGTTTCTTTATACGATTCTTCGTGGCTGCAATTGTTGTACACGTAATAGGTTTTTTCCTTCCCGTTTTTTATACCTTTTATGCGGCATCCTATTGAAGTCCAGCCTTTATAGTTTTCTCCCAAGTCGCCGGGATTGGGCAATACTGCTTTCAGAAACTGAATAGGCACTATTTCCATTCCGTTATACATCACTGGTTCTATACCTGCCATACCAATATTCTGAATCACACGTAAATGTGTAAGATACTCCTGTCCGAATGTCATCCAGAAACGAGCTTTTTTGAGTGTAGGGAAATGCTTTACAAGCGATTCCAATTCTTCATGATATATCAGATAAGACTCCTTGGGGCCGATACCCGGATAGTTAAGTGGACGATGTATTTCGTGCGGATTGGTTTCTACCCATTGGCCATTTTCAAAATATTTACCACGTTGGGTCACCTCTCTGATATTTATCTCAGGATTGAAATTGGTAGCAAAAGGTTTGCCATGGTCTCCGGCGTTGCAGTCTACAATATCGAGTGTATGAATTTCATCGAAATGATGCTTGGCGGCATATGCAGTAAACACATTGGTAACTCCTGGGTCAAATCCACAACCGAGTATGGCAGTTATGCCTTTCTCTTTGAACTTATCATGGTAAACCCATTGCCATTTGTATTCAAACTTGGCTTCCTCTTTAGGTTCATAGTTGGCGGTATCCAAGTAGCTTACTCCGGTTTCGAGGCAAGCATCCATAATGGGCAAATCCTGGTATGGCAATGCTACGTTTACTACCAAATCCGGACCAAATGATTTGATAAGTTTTACCAATTCGGGCACGTTTTCAGCGTCAATGGCAGCAGTTTTTATACGGTCTGAACCTATGGCGTTGGCTATGGCATCGCATTTTGATCGGGTACGGCTAGCCAGCAAAATCTCAGTAAATACTTCCGGCATTTGTGCCATTTTATGGGCAACTACGGTTCCTACACCTCCTGCACCTATAAGTAATACTTTGCTCATCTATTTTCTTTATTTTAAGGTTAAAACTTTAAGCACAAAGTAATAAAATTTTGGAATAACTGGCCAATAATTCCTATATTAATTATTTATCAATTTATCATTGTTTATATTTAACCGGATTGTCATAAATCGATTCATATTTCGTCACCGATAAAAATTGAATGAAACTTCGTTTTAGTTCATAGAATTGCCCATTAAAAAAAAAGCGCTTGCATGTAAAGGATTAAATGATATATTTTTCCTTTTATTTTAAATAATTACTTACTTGATGTTGTACAAAAATTTGTTTTTACCATGAAAGGTGTGATAGTAAAATGTATTGAAGAACTGATAATGAGTGCCGCCGGAAAGCAAATTTGGATTCAGATTCTTGAAAAAAGTGGATTTACAAAACATCAGATTTTTCTGCCGGGTAGCGATGTTGCCGATGAACATGTAATAAAAATAATGGGGTCTACCTGCGAAGTTACGGGAAAAAGCCAGCAAGAAGTGTTTGATTTATTCGGCGAATACTGGATAAATGTATATACTCCGAAATTGTATGGCCATTATTTCAATCAGATAAAATCGGCCAGAGAACTTATACTCAAACTGAACGAAATACACAAAGCCACCACCAGCAATATGGAAGGTGCGCGCCCACCCCGTTTTGAATTTGAACATGTGTCGGAAAAGCAAATAGTAGTGAAATACATTTCGCACCGTGGCCTGATAGACATTTATATAAGCATAGTAAAAGGAATGGCGAAAAAATTCAATGAGAAAATTGGTATCGAAAAGATTTCGAACGAACAAGTACGCCTGATTTTTCAGAAATAGGTTTAGTATTCAGTCGAAATCTTGATCAGATTCATCAGGTTGTCCACCTGTAAGTTAAGCCCGTCGACTATGATATGTGCCTGATTATAATAAGCCATTCGCACATTCAGCATTTCATTTATATACGATTTCAAATCGGCATGCTCCTTTATAAGCGGGCGGCTATTGCGCGCATTTGTTAGTCTGTCGGCAAGCACAGCTACTGGCAATTGAATGTAAATACTAAGCCCATTTTTGACAATTTGCTGCATATTGTCAAAGAAACAAGGTGTACCGCCACCTGTAGCTACCACAAGTTTGTTTAGTTTGAAAGTGTCGAAGAGTGCCACACGTTCTAAATCTCTGAAATGAGGTTCACCAAATCTGTCGAAAATGGTATTTATGCTCATGTGGTTTTCTTCTTCTATTCTTTGATCGAGGTCTATAAACTTAAAATCGAGTCTGCTAGCGAGTCTTCTGCCAATGGTAGTTTTTCCGCTCCCCATATAACCCACCAAGTATATTCTCTCAGGTGCCGTTTTCATGCCTATTCCTCGTCGGTACTTTCCTCGGAAATTTGCCCCGATTCAATTATCTCACCATCATCGCCATACCTTATAAAATTTATTTCTATAGGCTCATCTTCCGATTCTTCATCGACAAAGGGTTCTAGTACTTTTATCTCGGCTACTGTATTGGTCGACAAGCGTTTGCCCTTAGCCTTTGCACCTTTCACTGGAACAAACTCAGTGAGGTTGATGGTTTCGGCAGGCAATTTGGATTGCAATCCCCCCCATGCTACTTCAATACTTGGATCATCATAATCCAATATACTGAATAATTTAGAAGCAGGATGTTCGCTTATGAATACGGTATCCTTATCTGAGTATTCAGCGGCAAAACGTTTCACAAAATATGTATTTTGCTCGCCATCAAAATAAATGGCGGTAAAAACCTGATCCACATCGTACTTGGCAATAAAGCAAACATCGGAAGGATAGTGGTTGGTAAGCTCGAATGAAGTAAACTGATAATATCCTGAATTGCTGAATACTACAATTTTCTCATCGTCTTTAAACTCGCCCAGGTACTTTCCTCTGGAATCGTTGTTGATGCGATGTACATCGGCATCGAACCAAATTTTGTGCCCGCCAAGGGTACTCCTACCGGCACCTGAAAGTACAATTTTGTGAATAGGATTTCGGCTAAGAATATTCCCGATAGAAGAACGTCCCTTTATTTCTATTGAACTAAAATCGAATTCAAATTGCAGCTTTTTGAGCCTTGGACGTGGCTTAAGTGTAATTTTTACCGTTTCGGCCTCGCCATTGGGGTTGGCACTAAAGTACAATACCCTGGAATGCTGTTCTCCTTTGCTTATATCGTATTCTTTGTCTCGGGTAACTGATGTTACCGAAAAACGCTTCACGTAAGCTACACCACTTTTCCCATCGAGGTAAATGGCGTTGTAGATTGTTCGTTCGTCGCTTTTCCTGAAAATTCCCACATGTATGATTTGTTTTCCAATAAATACTTTTTCGGCCACTTTGGTAATGAAATACTTTCCATCGCGACGGAAAACAATAATATCGTCGATATCAGAACAATCGGCTACAAACTCATCTTTTTTAAGTCCAGTACCTACAAAACCTTCCTCGCGGTTTACGTATAGTTTCTGGTTTGCCACCACTACCTGCGTAGCTTCAATGGTATCGAAACTGCGGAGAACCGTTTTGCGCTCGCGGCCTGGTGCGTACTTCCGCTTTATTTCCTCAAAATACTTTATGGCATAATCGGTGATGTGATCAATGTTGTTCTGCACCTTTTTCATCTCATTTTCAAGCCCTTTTATATGCTCATCGGCCTGAAAAGCATCGAACTTGGAAATTCTCTTTATACGAATTTCGGTGAGTTTGGTAATATCTTCGGTGGTAATGGTTCTGTAGAAAAGCTTTTTGTAAGGAGCAAGTCCTTTGTCAATGGTTTCAATTATGGCTTCCCATGTTTCGCACTCCTCTATGTTGCGGTATATCCGTTTTTCGATGAATATCTTTTCGAGCGAAGAAAAATGCCAATCTTCACCCAGTTCGTGCAATCTTATTTCCAATTCGAGTTTCAACAAATCGCGGGTGCGCTCAGTCGAATGTTTCAGCATGGTGGTAACTCCCAGAAACTTGGGTTTATCGTCCTCAATTACCGTAGAGTTTGGTGAAATAGACACTTCGCAATCAGTAAATGCATAAAGCGCATCAATGGTCTGGTCTGGGGTCACATTCATGCCCAGATGTACCAGTATCTCAACAAATTCGGCAGTATTATCATCTATCTTCCGAATTTTAATTTTGCCTTTTTCATTCGCTGCCAAAATGGAATCAATGAGCGAAGTAGTTGTAGTCCCGAAAGGTATATCTTTGATCACCAATGTCTTTTTGTCGAGTTTTTCGATTTTTGCACGAACCCTTACTTTGCCGCCTCTAAGCCCATCGTTGTACCTGCCGGCATCGCAATATCCACCGGTAGGAAAATCTGGGTATAGCTCAAAAGGCTGATTTCTGAGGTGTGCTACAGAGGCATCTATGAGTTCGATAAAATTGTGAGGGAGAATTTTTGAAGCCAGACCTACTGCTATCCCTTCTACGCCTTGTGCAAGCAGCAGCGGAAACTTCATAGGCAACTGTATGGGCTCCTTATTGCGGCCATCGTAGGATGGTTTCCAGCTTGTTGTTTTAGGATTGAAAGCTACATCGAGAGCAAACTTTGAAAGTCTGGCCTCTATATAACGTGGTGCTGCAGCATTGTCACCAGTGAAAATATTTCCCCAGTTGCCTTGCATGTCTATGAGAAGTTCTTTTTGCCCGAGTTGGGTAAGTGCATCGCCAATAGAAGCGTCGCCATGCGGGTGAAACTGCATGGTATGACCAATGATATTGGCCACCTTGTTGTATCTGCCATCTTCCATACGGCGCATAGAGTGCAAAATACGTCTCTGAACGGGTTTCAATCCATCGTTGAGGTGTGGCACTGCTCTCTCTAGTATTACATACGAGGCGTAGTCGAGAAACCAGTTTTTGTACATACCGCTCAATAAGCGGGTAAGTGGTATATCTTGCTTGTGAGAATCCGTGGGATTATTCTCTGAATTATTCTGATTATCAATATCTTTACTCACAATCTTGTGTGTTTTCTATTATACAAGTCAGGTTTGAAATGGGGGAAGATTTGTACCTTATACCATTCAAAACGCTTGCAAATATAGAAACTGTAAGAATTATTGAGTACTTAAATTCTTCAATTTTTTTTAAACAAATTCTATAATACTTATTATCAGCGAACTATCAACATTTTCCCGTATTCGAATTTGTCTTGTGTAATCCTGATAAAATATACCCCATTCATTATTTGAATATTTTTGGTTTCTGACGATTCCATTTGGTAAGATAATATGCTACGCATCTGAAGGTCGAAAATCTCGAGTTGGGCATTGCCGTTGTGAGCAGGCGATTCTATGCGAATAACTTCATAACCTGAACCTATCCTCCACCCGGGTGGCAAATCTCGGGAATTGATGGCATTGGGGCCAAAGTTTAGATACTTTACATAAACATCAGAAGCCAGATTTGGATTGTTCCATTTATCATATGAAACTCCACTCGGGACTTTAGCAGTGATTCCGAATTGCAATGAATCTAAAGCTTGAAGCGTAATATCATAGGCCTTCAAAACTGGATCGTAATTCATGCCAACCACCTGTGCATTGAAAAGCTGAAGATTGTTGAAACTGAATCCATCTATTTTTTCGCTAAAGGTAACCCTGATGGTAAGGGTATCAGTATATATGGTATCTTTTGCATGATACGAACTGATATAAGCCTGTGGGCGAGTACCATCGTAATACAACTGAATGACATTGGAAGGTGTATTCGCATTTCCAACTAAATCTATAACAGACTGCTCAGTAACCCATATGGAGGCATCGCCATCTGCAATAATTTGAAATATTGCGCTGTACACAAGTGTAGAACTACTTGTAAGCGATACGAGATTCATATTGGTGCATTTCAAATCGGAAGAATCAAGCCCGGTAATTTCTTCAGTAAATACAAATCGAACAGATATTTGCTGAATATTTCCAGTATCTGGTGCTGTAGTACTAATGTTAAGACCGGGTGCTGACAGGTCAACCAACCAAGTAAGAGTGTTTGATGCCGTGCTGTAATTCTGAGCTGCATCATATACAGTTTGCGCATCGAGCCAAATTTTAATGTAACCATCTGTTCCTGGATATACTTTAACGCTCCACAAGCTATCGTTTTCTATCATTCGCAAATTTGAAACAGTGGCATTTTGCGTACGAATTTTGGAAATGGTCAGTCCGAATACGGGTTCGCTGAATGTCATAATTACTTCAATTTCTGAGCTTGCCGTAGGGCTTGGGGTATTGGAGCTCAGAACCACTTTGGGTTGAAAAGAATCATTGTTGTAGCTTACAATCAAATCGGTGGGTTTTGTGCTACGGTTTCCTGCCTTATCCAAAACAGCATTTTCTCTCGCAGAAACTATTACTTCTCCAATTTTATTGGGTACAACGGTTACTTGCCACTCAGTTTGGGAAGCGGACATGGTAAAATTCTTAAAAGTCCCATTGATGATGCTTATGGAGGTATCACCAAATCCTTGTACCGTTTCATCAAATTTGAATCGGGCAGTAAATTCGGCGTGCTGAAAATTCCCGGTAGGCGAATAGATAGTCATTCGTGGCCTGATTGTATCGTATTCTATGCTATAAAACAAGCTGGCGGTGTTAAGATTGCCTATATGGTCAGCTCCTACACCTGCAGGTAAATTCATTGAGATGATTCCATTTACCAAGGGATGAATATTGAATGAAAAGAGAATACTATCTTCTGTATATAAATTACTTACTTTACATTTCTGGAGATAAAAATCGGTAGAATCTATGCCATAAGTTTTTTCAGAAAAAGTTAGAAAAGCCCTGAAAGAATCTTCATTTGTAGGATTTGTTTCGGGTGAAGAAAGAACCACAGAAGGATGAATTTTATCGGTATAAATAATTATTTTATTTGAGCTTACATTGCTGTTGCGCGCTTTATCAGCAGCGCCACCCGATTTTATAAATATTTCGTGCCAATCGTATGGTGCAGTTGTTATCATAAATTTATAATGCTGTATATCACCCATTTGCGATAAATTAGAAACTACCCCGCGTGAAGCTGAGATACTCGCGGTGGTAAAATAATAAACGGGTTCAGAGAATGCAACATAAAACCACACAGTATCTGAGTTGGTAATTTGCTTGTGGTAGGTAGTCAGTTGGGTAGTTGGGGGTGTACCATCATATCTCCAAAATATTGTGTCGGTGCCGGTATTAGAGTTTTCCAACAAATCAATTACTGTATTATCTTTCAAATATACCCAAGCATGCCCAT
>JAIFMY010000215.1 GCA_020048155.1 Bacteroidota bacterium | reverse complement strand
TAGAGATTGTATTAATTTGCAATGCAAACCAACCGATATATGAAATTGAAATTTCTGAGTACTTTTTTATTTGTAATGCTGATAGCCGGGCTGACGTTTGCCCATGCACAAACCTTTATAAATGAAGGGCATATACAAGGAAGTTGGTTCAAAAATCAGTCCCCGTACATAGTAAAGGGCAATATAACCATACCAGCGGAAGAAATATTGCAGATAGAAGCCGGTGTGGTGATTCAGTTCGATGGACCTTACAAACTCGAGGTACTTGGCCTGTTAGAAGCCATAGGCCTGCCCACAGATAGCATCATATTTACTGTAACCGACACCACCGGATTTTACGAAACCCGCGGTATGCAAGGCTCTTGGCGAGGTATAAGCATGATGCGAAAACCCGGACAGATGGATGGCGATACTTGCAGGCTGGTGTATTGCTTGTTTGAATACGCCGTGGCGCAAGACAATGTGGAACGTGAACACTCCCCCGAAGACGATGGGGGAGCCATTTACCTCGAAAATATAACTGCCATGCGCATTGAAAAATGCGAATTCCGCAACAACAAAGCCAGTGGCAATGGCGGTGCACTCATGATAAAAAACGGGGGTTATGGAGTATTTATCAACGATTGTATTTTCAAAAACAACAATGCTGGTTTTGGTGGTGCTATATATCTCAGCAACACACACCTCAAATCTTCAGGAAATGTATTTTTCAACAACGAAGCCCAATACATGGGCGGAGCCATAAATACCAACCAATGCCGACCTGTGCTGCAATTTTCAATTTTCGACTCAAATAAGGCGCCCAAAGGTGGAGCTTTGTACTTAGGCGAAGGTACCTACACAGATTTGGCTTATTCAATATTGAAAAAAAACTACGCCAGCCAAGCAGGAGGGGCTATATTTATCGATTTTCATGCTTCCGTTAAAATTACAGGCAATTATCTGAATCTGAACGAAGCCGGCCAATTTGGCGGAGCCATTCATATCGACGATTTTGCATATACTACTACCCTGCTCAATAATTCGATATACAAGAACCAAGCGGAATATGGAGGAGCGGTATCGGTGCGCAACTCAGATTTTACAGCCAACAACAACACCCTAGTATACAACCAGGCAAGCATAAGCGGCGGATGTGTGTATTTCACCACCCCTTTTATGGTTAAAATGGTAAACAACATCATATACGGAAACTGGGCCGAAAATGGCAACAATATACTTTTCGACACCAAACCAAGCAGCGCCCAGTTTGAGTACAATTGCTTCGAACTCGAAGAAACTGCCATGGCCGGTATTATTCTGGATGCCGAAATTCTGGTGTACGACAATAACTTATATGGTTTTCCGGGTTTCGTAAATGTACGTTCCAATAATTATGCCCTGCGCGAAGACTCGAGGTGTGTAGATGCCGGTGAACCTGAAATATACAAATTTGAAACTACGGTGCAGGATATAAAAACACTGCCCCGCATTTTCAACGAGCGTATAGACATAGGTGCGTTTGAGTACACCATCGAAGATTTGGACGAAGAATTCAATTTCTAAAAGTACAAATCCCTGACACCTGTTTTTATTTGTTCAAGCCTTTCTCTCAGTTTTTCCACATTCTGGGTTTTAGACAGTTCATCTACTTTCCTGTCAATAAACGCGTAGCCTTTGGCACGTGTAGCATCGTTGGCATAGTCTTCTATGTACTCGGCCATGGTGAGCAAGGCGTTGGGGCCACAGAATCGCTTGATGAAACCCGGCACGCTGAATTCCATGAAATGCTCTCCGGTGCGGCCATTGCGGTAGCAAGCAGTGCAAAACGAAGGCATATAATCGTTCTCTATCAGTTCGTCTATCACCTCAGCCAGCGAGCGGGTATCGCTTATCTCAAACTGCTCAAACTGCAAATCCTGGTTCGTAGCATTTTTCTCAGAGTATCCGCCCATTTGTATGTTGGTACCACCATCTATCTGCGAAACTCCATATTTGAGCACCTCGCGCCTAATGTGCGCCGGTTCGCGGGCGGTGAGTATCATGCCTGTGTATGGCACAGCCAACCTGAGTATGGCCACGAGTTTGGTGAAATCCTCGTCGGAAACCATATACTTATCGTCAATATTCATTTCCGAAGCGGCCTGAATACGAGGGAAAGAAATGGTATGAGGACCCACTTTGTAAGCAGCTTCAAAATGGTTTACGTGCCTTACCAGTGCAAGCACCTCGTAGCGCCAATCGTATAGCCCGAAAAGCACACCTATCCCCACATCGTCTATGCCTGCCTCTTGCGCACGGTCGAGCGAGGTGAGCCTGTTGTCGAAATCGCTTTTGTGACCCGCCGGGTGCACTTTTTTGTATGTTTCGGGGTGGTATGTTTCCTGAAAAATCTGATACGTTCCTATCCCCGATTCTTTTATGGTTCTGAAACCTTCAACGCTTTGCGGAGCAGCATTTATGTTCACCCGGCGTATCTCTCCGTTTTTGTGTTTCACGCTGTACACGGTGCGCACGGTATCGGCAATAAAATCGGGAGTATACTTGGGATGCTCACCATACACCAGTATAAGGCGTTTGTGCCCGTCATCTTCGAGGCTCATCACCTGGTCTATGATTTGGCTGTGCGAAAGCGTCACACGTTTCTGATTGGTATTGGTGACCCTAAAACCACAGTACTGGCAGTTGTTGGTGCACATATTGCCTATATAAAGAGGAGCAAAAAGTACTATGCGGTCGCCGTACACCCGCTCTTTGAGGGTGCGGGCGCCTTGTTTTATTTTTTCAACCAAATGTGGCTCCTGAGTCATCACCAATGCAGCTACCTCATTCAGGCTCAAGCGGTTTTTTGCAAGTGCTTTTTCTATGATGGTTTCTATTTTAGATTCGTCAGTTTCTGCACCATTCAAAAAATCCCATATTTCATTCGGGTCAATGAATGGCTTCATGGGCTCGTCTGCTATGCTGTATGTTTGTGTATTGTAAACCATATATTTTTTAATTTATTTTTTTTATTATGCTAAAAAAGGTGTGTTTTCGGGTTCTTGGTCGGTGAGCGGTTTCATCATGATGCTTTTCACTTGTATGCCCTGTATTTTCCCCAATTTACCGGTGAGGGCATTCAATTGGTCGGTAGTACCTTCGAGTATGATGGAAATAACGCTAATGCCCCTTTCTCGCAAGGGTAACCCCTGTCGGCCAATGATGATTTCGGAATGTAAAGATAGGATTTGATTGAGCTGTGCGGCTGCAAGCTGGTTGTAAACAAGTATGAGGGCAGATCCCATTCTCTTTTCCATAGGTGATATTTCCGTTGGATTAGAATTTTTTTATGTTCACTTGCGATTCAGAAAATACTTTACCGTAAGTTTGTACAAAGATACGCCGCAGCCACTTTGTAATTCATGACAACAATCATGCATTGTGAAATAAATAACACAACAAAATTTATTTCGTTTATTGCCATTAATCCCGTGCATTTCCATGCACGGCTACCGACGGTTCATCGCTATGCGATTGAATGGAACGTAAACGGGTGACTTGGAGTCACCCGTTTACTTGTTTCAAAGTGCTCCGTACAGTATAATGCACTGCTAAGGCTAAAAATATATGGGGTATTAATCTAATGGATTTATTATTTTCACGGTTTCCTCAATCCCCTCAAAATCTTTTAAATTTCGAGTTATTAAGTCCATTTGCTTTATTGCCGCGGTTGCAAAGACAATAGCATCGGGTAGCTTTATCTTTTTTTGCTTTCTTATTTCAATTACCTTATTTATAATATCGGCATCGAGATTAATAATTTCAATATCTTCAAAAAGCATTTCAATAAGCGCTTTTTCAGCTTCGCTTTCAAAATTGAATCCCAAAACTTCCATATAGGTAATTACCGATGCATAAAAGGCATCGTAATTGTCTTGTAATTTTTCAAAGTCTAATTTCCTTTGCGAAATATAAACCAATATATTGCTATCAATCAAAGCTTCTTTCCCACTCATCGCGTTGCTGTTTTTGCCATTCCACCGCATCTGTAATATTACGGAAGGGGTTTATTTCTTGTATTTTTTTAATGGTTGCCAAAAGCCGTTGTTTACGCTCGGTACGTTCTTTTTGCTCGGCATCTTCGTCAATAAGTACAATAATACGACTGTGCTTAACATTCATTTGCCTGTACTTAAGCGGCAAAACTATTGTTCCGTTGTATATGGCTGCATTAAATTCTATTGCTTGCATAGCACGTTGTTTTTTACAAATTTACGAAAAAATTTTAAAAATTATTATCGGTCGGGCATTTTTCACAGGCCATGTCTGCTGATTAGAAAGTAATCGGGTGACTTGGAGTCACCCGATTACTTGTTATCACTTGGAGTCACCCGATTGCTTGTTTCAAATTCTATTACGCTTTGTCTACTTTTTCCAAAACAAATATCACAACAAAAAAAATCAAAAAAACGTGTAATAGCCAAAAAGTTATTAATTTGGTTGCTCATTTTGAAAAATAGGCATGCCTCAGTATATAAGCTACATCTTAGAAAATCTACCCTTTCTTACTATTCCCATTGTAAGTGCTGTAGTGGGGTGGATAACCAATGTCATAGCCCTGAAAATGACTTTTTATCCGATCAACTTTGTAGGTATACCACCTTATTTTGGCTGGCAAGGCATAATACCGTCCAAAGCTGTAAAAATGGCTGATATTTCGGTAGACCTCATGACTACCAAACTCATAAGCGTGCGCGAAGTATTTTTGAGAATAAACCCCGAGGAAAGTGCCAAGGCTATGGAAGATTCGCTGAAAGAGGTGGCACGTAAACTCACCGACGAAATCATGCAAATGGAAGCGGCACTGATTTGGGATTCGATGAATGAAAAACAAAAGGAAAAAATATACCAGCGCGTAGAACGGCAGTTGCCTCTGGCGGTAAGCCATATGATGCAGGATATGAAAGACCAGATAAGCGATTTGCTGGATCTCAAAAAATTGGTTACCGATGTTTTGCTCCAAGACAAAGAGCTTATAAACCAAATATTTCTGAAAGTTGGAAAAAATGAATTTCGGTTTATCGAAGTATCAGGGTTTTACTTTGGCTTGTTGTTCGGTTTGGTGCAAATGGGGGTGTTTTACTTTTACGACCCTTGGTGGATGTTGCCTACTTTCGGTCTTATAGTGGGATATGCTACCAACTGGCTTGCACTGAAGCTTATTTTCTTCCCCATAAAACCAGTGAAAATATTCAGGAATTATGAATTTCAGGGAATGTTCATCAAACGTCAGTTTGATGTGGCGGCTGAATACGCAAAAATTATTCACAACAATATACTTACAACCGAACGCATATTCGATTATATACTGCGTGGACCTAACCCTCAGCGCTTTCATAAAATAGTAAAAAAATATACCGATGCATCTATTGACAACATGAAGCCCGAAAACAGCGAGTGGATGAATCTATTTATTGAGTCGAAGCTCAGGGTTATAAAAAACATCGTTTTTTTCAGATTCAAAGAAGAATTTCCTTTGGTCATTCGTAGCTTTTTCTGGTATGCAGACTCGGTAGTGCAAATGGAGAAAACCCTACGAGACAAAATGTCGGCTCTAAGTGAACATGAGTTTGTAGAATTTCTTAGACCAGTATTTAAAGAAGACGAAATGAAACTAATCATTGTAGGTGCAGTACTTGGTTTCATTGCAGGCCTTGCACAATGGTATTTCTTCTTCTGATCCTTTTTTTGAAAAAATTAATCATAATTAAAGCCAATTATACATTTATGAAAAAGTCATTCTATATTTTATCTATTGTTCTTATGGTTGTAACACTTATAGGGGCATGCATAGCACAAAAAACGGAAAGCAACAATACAGTTGCCGGAAAATATGCCGCAACTCTGGTAAGTTACAATGTAGAAAACCTGTTCGATACCATCAACGATCCAACTATCAACGATGAGGAATTTACCCCGGATGGGAATCTGAAATGGAATGCCACACGTTACGATAAAAAACTGAACGACTTGGCAAAAGTGATAACTGCAATCAATAAAAACGACCTCCCCGCCATAGTAACGCTCATGGAAATTGAAAATATGACGGTACTGCAAGACCTTGCGAATACTGCAGCCATGAAACCCGGAAATTATGGCATTGTACACTACGATAGCCCTGACGGTAGAGGCATAGACGTTGCACTTATGTACAGAGCGGATATTATAAAAGTATTGTACAGTCAGAAGTTACCCATTAAGTACCCGTTCGAAGAAGACAAAGCAACCAGAGATATACTTTATGTAAAATGTCTGGTTGGACAAAAGGACACTGTTCACTTTTATGTAAACCATTGGAATTCAAGGCGTGAAGGGAATGAAACAACAGCGCCAAGGCGTATTTATGCAGCAACGTTGTTGCGTGTTCAAGTAGATTCCATACTCAAAATCAACATGGATGCAAAAATTGTTATTACCGGCGATTTCAACGACACTCCTACCGATGTAAGTCTCGACCAAACCCTTCGTGCAAAACTTAGTCCCACCGACAAAACCGATTTACATAATACACTATATCAGAAAGCGGTAAACAAAGAAGGTTCCTACAATTTCAAGGGAGACTGGAATATGCTGGACAATATCATTGTTTCCAACGGATTACTTAATGCCCGGAAAGGATGGAAAGCAGAATTAAACAGCGGACAAATTTTCAGCGAGAAATGGATAATGTACGAAAATCCCAAAGCAGGCACATCGGTACCCAATAAAACGTATGGCGGAAAATCTTATTTTGGAGGCTACAGCGACCATCTACCAGTATATATTTTGTTTTCACAAAACTAGTTTCACTTCATCGTTTGAGTTATGAAATTCAAAATTGTATCCCCATTTCAGCCTACTGGCGACCAACCCGAAGCCATAAACCAGCTTTCTGAAGGATTGGATACGAATATAAAATTTCAGATTCTGCAAGGTGTTACAGGCTCGGGCAAAACTTTCAGTATAGCCAATGTGATAGAACGTGTGCAAAGGCCTGTATTGGTGCTGAGTCACAACAAAACCCTTGCAGCCCAACTATATGGCGAGTTCAAGCAATTTTTCCCATACAACAAGGTAGAATATTTTGTTTCATACTACGACTATTATCAGCCCGAAGCCTACCTTCCGGTTACTGATACTTTTATCGAAAAAGACCTTTCGATAAATGAGGAAATTGAAAAATTACGTCTCAGCACTACCTCATCGTTGCTTTCGGGCAGGCGCGATGTGATTGTGGTTTCATCGGTTTCATGCCTTTATGGTATAGGCAACCCCGAGGATTTTTATGCCAACGTAATACACCTTACCATCAACCAGAAAATAAGCCGCAACAAGATTCTGCACAGCCTTGTAGACAGCCTCTACTCACGAAGCGAAGTAGAATTTAATCGCGGAAATTTCAGGGTAAAAGGCGATACCATTGATGTTTTTGTGGCTTATGGCGACTATGCCTATCGCATCATCATGTTTGGCGACGAGGTGGAAGAACTATACAGCTTCGACCCCGCCAATGGAAAAACCATTGAAAAGTTGGAGTATGCGACCATTTTTCCCGCCAATATATTCATGACTACCAAAGAAAGGCTGTCCAAAGCCATGAACCAGATACAGGACGATATGGTGAAACAGGCTGCTTTTTTCAGGAAAAACGGAAAAGCATCTGAAGCCCGCCGAATTGAAGAACGTGTAAGTGCCGACATTGAAATGCTGCGCGAGCTGGGCTATTGCCCGGGCGTTGAAAACTACTCTAGGTATTTTGATGGCCGTGTGGCAGGTTCACGCCCGTTCTGCTTGCTCGATTATTTCCCCAAAGACTATCTAACCATCATAGACGAGAGCCATGTAACCATACCGCAAATACACGCCATGTATGGCGGCGACCACAAACGCAAGCAAGTACTCGTGGAATACGGTTTCAGACTGCCTGCTGCGCTCGACAACCGTCCGCTCAAGTTTGAAGAATTTGAAGAACTCACCAACCAGACTGTATACATGAGCGCCACACCTGCAGACTATGAGCTAGCCAGATGCGAAGGGGTAATTGTGGAGCAAATCATTCGCCCTACCGGCCTGCTCGACCCTATTATTGATGTACGCCCCAGCCTGAACCAAATGGACGATTTACTCAGCGAAATAAATAAGCGCATAGACGTAAATGAGCGTATACTTGTAACTACACTCACAAAAAAAATGGCCGAAGAACTGAGCAAATTCCTACTGCGGTTCAATATAAAATGCCGATACATACACTCTGATGTGGATACTATGGAAAGGGTGGAAATAATGGATCAACTCAGAAAAGGACTCATAGACGTGCTGGTGGGCGTAAACCTGCTTCGCGAAGGACTTGACTTACCGGAGGTTTCGCTTGTAGCCATATTGGATGCAGACAAAGAAGGTTTTTTGCGAAATGTGAAAGCCCTCACCCAAACTGCGGGGCGTGCTGCTCGTAACTTAAACGGATTGGTTATCATGTATGCCGATACCATAACCCCTTCTATGAAAAAAACCATGGACGAAACCCTTTACCGGCGCACCAAGCAAATGGCATACAACGAAAAGCACGGGTTGAAACCTACAGCCATCGTAAAATCGCACAAAACGGTGATGGGCAACGAATCTTCGACCCAAAAACCAGCAGAATACGGAAAAGATACTCAATTGGTGATTGCAGCAGAACCTGTGGTAAAATATATGTCGAAAGAAGCTTTGCAAAAGGCAATCGAAAATGTAAAAATATTGATGAAAAAAGAGGCGAAAGAGCAAAATTTCATGGAAGCAGCACGTCTGAGAGACGAAATGTTTGCCTTGGAAGCCATTTATAAGCAGCGCTTTGCCTGATACAAACGTTTACAACAAAATTTTTATAAAAGTGTATCAACAATTCAATTAATTTTTACTTTTGTATCGAATCTTAAACCAGAAATGAAGTTATGAAAAAGTTAGTTTATTTAATCTTGGGTCTTGGCATGTTTTTCGTTGTTGCATGTGGTAACAGCGCTTCTACTGAAGGTACTGCAACTGATACAGTAAAAACTGAGACTACTACAACTACTGAAACTACTACAACTACAACTGCTGATACAACAGTTAAAGTTCAGTAATTTTAGTACTGCCAAAAAAAAAGACTACCTTGCTTGTATAAGCAAGGTTTTTTTATGCCCATTTTTATTGATCCCATATCTTTATAAGCAATTGATATTAAACCACATTATTACGTTTTGTTATTAATTTCTTATTGTTCAAAAATGGGTAATGTTTATATTCAACACCTTCGGTGTTGTTATCGGAATTTCAAAAAATAGCCCCGCACTACGTACGGGGCTATTCATATTTTATCCCTACGGGATATTTACAGCCAATCAGTTAAAGTCAGAAATAACTAACCACATATGGTGTAAGTGGCTATTCATATTTTATCTCTAAGGGATAATTGCAATCAATCTTCGAGACGCATATTTTCGGGTTAACTTTAGCATTGCGATAATAAAACATGTTAAACAATTACATATACTCAATCCGTAACAAGAATAAAGCATAATTATGCAATATAAACGCAGACCTTATTCAGTTCTTCTGCCACGGTCGTTGTCGCGCACCAATACAGCAAATATAAACAATATGACCACTGCGCCCACAAATACTATAAACAATGAACGCAGAAGACGCGACATAAGGTGTTCCAGATTTATAATTTCCCAAACTGACAAAATGCCGATGGAAATGAGTACAAGCACCAAGCCTACCAATACAAAGGCTACCATTTTCCTGAATGTTGATTCCATAATATACATGTTAGTAATTAACGTTTATGAATTTAATCAAATCATAAATTGAGTGAAACCCCTCCGGGGTGTTTCTATTAACGGAAAAAATTTTCCATAGGTATGTCTCATTTTCAGAAAAGTATTCAATATCCGCATCTTGTTGACTAAGGGCTTTGGAAGCGCTGTACCCATTTCTCAAGAGCGCTTTTGAAAGCCAATCGAAAGCATTTGCAGTACTCCATATTTTGAAAGTATGCTTTCCGGTATCCAAATACTCAAACTGGCCGGTAATGAGATTGTAGTTCGATTTAAGATTGTGGTACAAGCTTTTGAAGCGGTTGTGCAACATCATATCTTCGGGAGCTGCTTCCGATGCACCTTCCTCGGCCAAAAACCAGATTTTATCTGCATGGCAAAGCGCAATTTGCAAATCGTGGGTTGAAAAGACAATGGTTTTATTTTTGGTTTTGCACAAATGATGGAGCAAATCTACAAGAATAATTTTGTTGCCAATATCCAGATATGCAGTAGGTTCGTCCATGAGTATGAGAGGGGTGTTCTGAGCCAGGGCACGTGCTATGGCAACCCGCTGGCGCTCCCCATCGCTGAGCTCATCCATGTATCTGTGCTGAAAGTGAATCAGGTCGGTAAGTAAGAGTGCTTCCTTTATGATGCTCTCATCGTGTTTGCTTAGTCTTCCAGTCCATTTCATAAAAGGAGTACGCCCTAAAGCCACAAAATCGTACACACGTTGGTGTACGTTATATTGTATTTTGGAAGATACAAAACTGACCGTAGCGGACAACTCATGTGATTGAAACTTGTGTAAAGGTCTGGTATTAATGAAAATTTTACCACTGACAGGTTTTAGAAAATTGATGCAGGTTTTAAGCAAAGTACTTTTTCCAATTCCGTTGGGACCTATGAGGGCAATTAGCTCTGATTCTGAACCACACAAGTTAATTCTCTCAAAAATTGGCGTTTGAGAATCAATACCAATGGTCAGATTATCTAGCAGAATACTGGGTGTATTATCAGAAGGCTTCGTAATGCTCATCGTTTGCTTCGTCCAGTATAATATCTACTCCTTTGCCTTGGGTTTGTTTTTTGCCGCTAGGGGTTGTTTCTGAATTTTTATTTTTAATATCCATTTTTTCTTCGGGCATATGATCAAAAGTGCCTCCAGCTTGTATTTCGCCCCGATCGATCGATCTGAGTTTTTCCATTATTTCTTGAAGCTGCTTACTAAGCATGATTTTAGTACTATGTTCGCCTTCATCAATGGCAAAAAATGAAATTCCCTTCTCAAGCAATATGGCTTGTTCTTTCATTTCTTGAGACGAGGTGCTCATTTCTTCCGCCGCCGATGCATTTTGCTGAATCACGTCGGTTAGCTGCATCACTGCCCTGTTTACTTGCGATGCACCGGCGTTTTGTTCCTGGCTGGCCTGTGCAATATCCTGCATCATTTCGCTCGATTTTACAATCTCGGGAACTATCTGTGTAAGTAGTTTTCCACTTCTGTCTGCCACTTGCAGATTTCTGCCGGATAGTGCACCTATTTCTTGTGCCGCCTCCTGGCTACGCTCGGCCAATTTGCGTATCTCGGCTGCCACTACAGCAAAGCCTTTGCCTTGCTCACCGGCTCTGGATGCCTCTATGGCTGCATTGATGGCCAGCAGATCTGTTCGATGCGCTATCTCATCAATGATTCCAATTTTCTCAGCTATTTCGCGCATTGCCATAACTGTATTTTCAACAGATTTATTCACAATGTTTATGTTTTCGGCTATTTTCTTAGCATTGCTGCTTGTATTGTTGGCTGTTTCAGTATTTTGGTGAATGATGGATAGCATTTGCTCCATGCTCGAAGAAACCTCCTCGGCACTAGAAGCCTGCTCGTTTGCTCCTTGCGCTACCCGTTCAGAGCTCGATGAAATTTGCAAAGTCCCGTTGGTTATGTTTTCAATGCCTTCTTTTACGGTCAGTATTACATCTTTCAATTTATGATTGTATTCGCGAAGCGATTCGGCAATTTTACCAATTTCATCTTGGCTTTTTATAGTAGAATCTACGTGTATGATACCTTTTGACATCTGCAGAATATACTTCTGGAGGTTGTCTATAGGTTTTGTTATGGATCTTTTGGCGATAAAACTAATAATTAAATACA
Source organism: Bacteroidota bacterium (assembly GCA_020048155.1). GTDB lineage: Bacteria > Bacteroidota > Bacteroidia > Bacteroidales > DYOH01 > JAIFMY01. The sequence continues at coordinate 21,531 of JAIFMY010000215.1, read as the reverse complement.
TCGCCAATAGAAATATTACAGAAAATATAAGCATATAAACCAGCAATGTGTATGCAGTATTCAGTACCTCTATTTTAGAACTGGTATTAACTACATACAGATCCGATTCCATATTATTAGTTGATTTGGGAATAATTGACACAACATAATATTTTCGGGTACCATTGTACACTTCAGAGAAAAAAGAATTGTCTGAAAATATTTTATCGGGAATGGCACCTTGGTTGAGCATAACTATATTTTCACCTAGCAACGCATTATCGGGATGTGCAATGATTTGCTTTTTTTCATTCACAATAAAAGTGTAATTTGTATCAGACGCATGATCAACTTTTAGTATTTGCTCGTAATAGTATGCAGCGTTAACAAATAATACTATTGCACCTATTACCTGATTCTCTTCTGAAAATACAGGTGCGGAAACGGCAAAAGTCTCTTTTCCATCATCATTAGTATACACATCACTTATAAAACTTACTATACCATTAAAAGCAAACTTAGTGAAATTTTTATCCATGAAATCGGCACCAATGGTTCGACCTTTTAATCCATCGGCCAATACACCGCCGTTGTTTACAGATTTTGGAGTTTCATTAACATTTATTACAACACCATCACTTAGCTCTATTTTTATAAGTAGAGCTATATTTACAATGTAAGGATTATTAGAAACAAACGAATCCAATGTTTCACTTAATAGTGCATGTTGAAGAGAATCGTTCGGATTGAGGCAAATTTCCTTTACCCTGCTTCTATTTGAAAAATCGATGACAGTTTGAATAAGTTGCTCGTGAAATATTCTAATGCTTATGCTTGTCTTCTCATTTAAACGTTCTGAATTTACTTGGAAAGAATGTATAAGTGTACGCCTTTCGAGACTGTAAACAATAACTGTAAAAATTAAAATTCCTATAAATACTGTAGGAAGTACGAATACTAAAAATTTATTAGTGAGGCTTTTATTATAAAAGACCTTCGCTTTGCTTAGATACTGCTTCATACTGCAAATAAAATTTTGTTGAATTTAAACCAATATTTCCAATTCTGCAATATAAGTATAAAACAAAAGCGCCGTTGAGGCGCTTTTGCAACATGAATAAGATGTATATTATGCTCCTTAGTTTATTTGAACTGCATTTTCAGGAGAAGTAAGACTTGTAGAAGGTTTTAACCCTTTGGTTTTCAAATTGGCAACATGCACCTGATATTTCAATTGACCATCTTCAGCAAAGAAGTTGATACAAGCACCAGGATCAGTAAGACCTTTTTTCTCTGAGATAACCAGGGTTCCGTTGTCTTTTGTTTTTTTGAGTACTTCAGGAAGAAGCGCGTTTTGGCTGGAAGGTATGTATAGAATGTGGGTTCTGGTAATATCACCTACTGAGGCTATTCTGCGTACTTCGATGGTCTGAATACCCACTTTTTTAGATTGAGCTATATTGTTTAGCTCATCAAAAACAGCAGATTCGCCCAGCACTGTAATTATAAAATTCCCCTGAAGATAATCGTCGGGCCAGCCAGTTACCCTTGTAAAATTATAAATCATCAGCGCCTTGAACTTATCGTCCTGAGCTTGTGCCACATTATTTGTAATCATTACAATAAAAAGTGAAGCAATCCAAAATATATTTTTCATATTATCAGCATATTATAATCTATAACTCAAATGTAAGGTTAGATAGCAATTGTGAAGCAAATGTATTTAAATTAAATTATATGTATATGAATTTAATTATAATTTTCTTTACAATAATCATGCCACCAGACTAATATTTTCATCTTTTTCTACATCAAATAAACTTTTATCAGATTATTTGAATTTGGAAATATAAATTTCAACTCGTCTGTTGAAACTCTCTTCAATTTCATCTAAAGGAAACTGATAAATCATTTTTTCGCAACCACGACTCACTATTTCTATCCTTTCTGCGCTAATGCCTCTCGACACAAAATAGCTTTTTACCGCCCGAGCCCTGTCTTCGCTAAGCTGATAATCTACCTCGGTACTGGGATAAAAACCGTTTGAATGGCCTTCAACTATGATTTCAATTGATGGATTTTTATAAAGCAGTTGGTATACTTTCTCTAGTATTGCGTATGAACCGGGTTCAACCATAGAGTTTGGAGAATTGGCAGAGAAAAAAACGTTTAGCGGATATTTTGCATCTTTTTTCAATTTATCCATAGTGAATTTCAAGTATGGCAAACCGGCTTTTATGTCTTTTGCAGGTACCAGCGAGTCTGAAAGAAAATACTTATCAGAATAGGCTTGTATCTGAAATTTTGGAAAAGTATAGGCCTCGATTGTAAAACTAAGATCGAGTAGAAATTCACCTTTTTTATCGGTAATTGTTTGGCCAATAATTTCGCCTGTGCGTGTATTGGTGCATACTATTTCTACATCTTTCATCTCCTTCTGGGTTTCGCGGTCTACAGCAGTGCCTTTTACCTGATAAGTTTCGAGGTACTTAAAGACCATAGTGTGTCCTTTTCGTTCCTCATAAAGGTTCGAAACTTTTATGTAATATATTTCACCTTCTTTAACATCCAGTGCTTTGGCGTAGGTAAGATCGTTGCCCATAGCTGAGAGTCCTGTACGTCCTTGCGATGCTAAATCGGTACGGGCATAATTGAATCTAACGGGCTGAATTTTGCTGCCTGCATTTGAACAAAAGTTTCTGCCTTCTTCTTGGAATACCATAAAGTCATAATTATCGAGGGTATCCATGGGTATAATTTCGAAGGTAAGTTTCCCACTTTTTACAGCCTTGAACGAGTACCACACTACATATTCGGCCCGTCCAAAAACAAGTTCTTTGGCTGCACCAGGGGCAGATGTAGGTCCAAAAACTGTTTTTCCGGTAAGGTCAAGTGCGTTTTCGCATGATGTATAGGTACTGATGTTTACAGTATCTTTTTGTGCAAAAGCCTGTGCTGTAAAAGCAAGCAAGAAAGTGAATGCAACCAGGTTTTTCATATTTCAATGTTTATTAATTACTTCTATATAATTTGTCATAGATAGTATTTTGTGTAAAGATATAAAATTTCTGAAGTATAGTAATGTTTTTTGCGGCTGTATTTGTACCATAGAAATAGCTTAAGCAAAAAGCATGCTAATATCTTCCTGCGATAACTGCCCGGTGAGGGTTTCAGTATTTATAAGTGCATTGGCCAGCTGTCTTTTGCGGGCTTGCAACGATTGTATTTTCTCTTCTACCGAATTGCTGGTGATAAACCGATATACAAATACATTGCGGGTTTGACCTATGCGGTGCGCTCTGCTGAGAGCCTGCTCCTCAGCTGCCGGATTCCACCACGGATCGAGCAGCAATACATAATCTGCCTGAGTAAGGTTTAATCCTACGCCTCCGGCTTTGAGTGAGATGAAGAATATGCGCACACCGGGGTTATTCTGAAATGCATCTATGCTTTCCTGCCTTTGCTGGCGGGTCATTTGCCCGGTTATGGTCACGAAACTATGATTTTGCTCCCGGCAGTATTCCTCATATATCTCAAGGTGCTTCACAAAACTCGAAAAAACGAGTACTTTGTGATTTTCAGCCACAATACTCTCTATGGTACGCACCACTTCTTCAAATTTCCCCGAATCGCTTTCAGAAGTTTTATCCATAAGGCGAGGGTGATTGGCAAGTTGGCGTAATATGGTAAGTGCTTTGAATATATACATAGACGAACGCTTATAACCATATTGTTCTATTTGTTCAAAAACATAATTCCTCACTTTCGATTTTTCCTCCTCATACAGTTTTTCCTGCTCTTCAGTCATACTGCAGATGATTACCTGCTCACTAAGTGGGGGCAAGTCGGTTGCAACTTCTTCCTTAGTTCGCCTGAGTATGAATGGCGAAATAAGATTTTTAAGTCTTTGGCGTTGTTTCTCGTCAGATTTTTTTTCGATAGGTACAATATAATGTTCGCGAAATGATGTATACGAACCAAGCAAACCGGGGTTCAGAAAATTCATTTGCGCCCATAGGTCAAGCAATGTATTTTCTATGGGTGTTCCGGTAAGCACCACCCTGTAAAGGCTATTCATACTTATCACCGATTTGTAAAGTTTAGAGTCAGGATTTTTTATGTACTGACTTTCGTCAAGGATAATATGCCTGAATAGAAATTTTTCGAGCAAGTGAGCATCGTTGCGAAGCACACCGTACGAAGTGAGTATCACATTGGTGTAAGGAAAGGCGGTTTGTATGCGTTGCCGGTCGTTGCCGGTATAGGTAACAATATTAAGATGGGGTACAAACTTTTTTATTTCTTTATACCAATTGATTATAAGCGAGGTGGGTGTAACAATGAGCGCTGCCGGAATGGATTTCAAATCCTGTTTTTTGGGCATTTCCATATTTTCAACATTCACCAGTTCGAGCAATGCAAGGGTTTGCAGGGTTTTGCCAAGTCCCATATCATCGGCAATGCATGCCCCAAGGTGAGATTTATAATGCTTGTAAAGCCAACTTACACCACTTTCCTGATAGTTGCGCAATTGCGCTTTTACCTTTTCCGGTATTTTTACAAGTACATCCGATTCGTTCTGAAGGGCTATTACGTTCTCTTTGTAATCTGTGGTTTCGTCTTCAATTTCGGGTAAAAGCATAAAATGATGCTTATCGAGCTTGAGCCAACCCATGATGAATTTACCATGAGTAATGAGCTCAGTGTATTTTGCAAACCACTCGTCGGGGATAATGGCTATGGTGCCATCAGGCAAGTGAAATTCCCTTTTTCCGGCCAGAATATAATCTTTGAGTTGTGCAAAAAGTACAGTAAACTCGCCAAAGTGCGCCACTGCATTTATATCGAACCAATCAATTTGTTGTTTTACATCAAATTTTATATCCAGATTGCCTGTAAAATATTTCTGAGTAGTGTTCTGTTTTATTTCTACTCCCATTTCAGCCAGACGCTCAGCATGTTTATTCAGCCAATTGATAGTATTGTAAAATGCTTCATTGGGGATAAATACTTCGGAATCTTTAAGTTGTAGTTGCCCAAAAGCGTTTAATTTGAGGCCAAGTTCAAAAATCTGAGCCATTATTTCCTCTTCCCATTTTGGCCGCCGCGAAAGCCTGATGAAACGGTAATTATCGTCGGCATCTTTCTGAAACGCTACTTGTATCTGGTTGGAATCGTTGAGGGCAAAAACCTCGGTGCCGTATACAAAATTGGCCTGAAAGACAGGCATGGTATTCATGCTGTTTTCCAGAATGAGCTGCAGGTGCTGCGGGGGGCGCTCAAATACTATATCGAAGTTGCGGTTACGAACCCTGTATTTTTTTATGGCGTTTTTTACGAAAGTATCGTAATACCTTTCTTCGGCCGATTTTGGAATAAGAATGGCTTTTTGTTTGAAAAATGGCAAAAGTTTTTTGCCGTCAATATCCCTGAAGGTATATAAATCGTTGTCGAGCACCAGTATGCATGGCTCATTGGCCAGTATAATGCCCTGTTTTCCGGTGAGGGTGATGTTGCGGTCTTTGTGCAGGATGCTTATGTGATACCTTGTAGCATCGGGGTAGCGTGCAAAATGAAAAAGTACTTCGGCTGGCGTTTGGTGTAAGTTAATCTCTTCTTTGTCGTATATATTGGTAAACGAATCGGGCTTGTGGTATACCGGAATCTTGGCGCGCATACAAATTTCTATGCTTTTTACCACCCTGCGCTCTATGTAAGGTCTTACCAGTTTCTCAAAATTTTCGGGAGTTAGTTCTTTGAAAAAATCTTGTACGGCTATTTTCTTACGGCTAAACACCTTGGACAGATTGGTGTCCGAAAATTCATCTATCTGCTTTATTAGGTTTTTCTCATCGTCAGTATATAAATGTGGGGAAGCTTTCACCATAGCTGGTGTTACCACCTCCTTTATGGTGTAAAACTCATTGTCGCGCTCTTTGGCTATATGGTATACCGTGGGTATGTACCCCACGTGCCTGTGCTCACGCACTGCCACTACCAACTTTTTCTGTGTGTTTTTCTCCATTGGCTATGTATTCATGCTTACTCGCGTAAAAACCCACTCGTTTTGATTGCTCAGTGTCTGATTGAAAGCATAACCATCTGTATCAAAATTTTTGAGTTGCTCTACATCACTCAATTCATTCAATATTGCAAAGCGCGCCATCTGTCCCCTGGCTTTTTTTGCAAAAAAACTAACCACCTGTGGCTTATTTCCTTTTATTTCTTTGAAAATGGGAGTTACCACACGGTTTTTCATTTTGGGTAAAAGTGCCGCCTTGCTGTATTCGGTAGAAGCCAGATTTACAATCACTTTAGTATCGTGCATTTCAAGCTCGGCATTCAGAAACTTAAAAACTTCGGTTCCCCAGAATTTATATAAGTTCGCGGCTTTTCCCACTTTCAGAGCAGTACCCATTTCGAGACGGTACGGCATAATGAGATCGAGTGGACGCAATACGCCGTAGAGCCCGCTCAGTATGCGTATACTCCGCTGCGCACGGTCTATTTGCTCTTGGTCAAGGGTATATGCTTGCAATCCATCGTACACATCGCCATCGTAGGCATATATAGCCTGCCGGGCTATACCTGGCTGAGCATCGGCTTGCCATTGTATGTGCCTCTGGTAGTTTAGTTCGGCCAGTTTGTCGCTAATATCCATTAGCTTCATCAGTTGGGCAGGAGTAGCCTTAGACAGTTGGGACATTACTTTTCTCGCCTGACTCATAAACTGAGGAATAGTATGCTGCTGCACCGGCACTTGTGTTTCAAAATTCAACGACTTAGCCGGAGATAGAATTATTATCATTTTAAATTTTCGCTTTTGAATAATCTTTCAAAAATAAAACACACTTCGCATATTGCCCAAATTCATTTTCGGAAAAATGAAATTATTTAGAATAAATATGAATTATAGATATGTAGTAGTTTCATTTTGTTTGAGCCTAAAGTAATTTCTAATTTTGACAATCAGCTCAGATAACCACATTTCAAACCATTGCGATGCATATGGGAGCTGCTTTCATTCAATACTTAATTTTAATAAAATGAATCGCATTGTTGGAAAACATTTTTTCTCTGAACGGGTGATAGGTCTGACAGTAGAGGCTCCGGAAATAGCAAAAAGTCGCAAAGCAGGTCACTTTGTGATTGTGCGTGTAGACGAAAAGGGCGAGCGCATACCCCTGACCATTGCAGATGCCGATATAAACCAAGGTACCATAACACTGGTAATACAAGTGGTAGGTGTAAGTTCAGCCAAACTTACTGCACTAGAGCTTGGCGACCATATACTCGACCTGGTAGGCCCACTGGGGCAAGCTACTCACGTAGAACGCGTTGGTACTGTACTGGCTGCAGGTGGTGGCGTAGGTGTAGCTCCGTTGTTGCCTATCATCAAGGCTTTCAAGCAAGCAGGTAACAAGGTGATATCGGTTATAGCCGCCCGAAACAAAGATTTGATAATACTAGAAGATGAGGTTGCCAAATACTCAGATGAACTGATAGTAATGACCGACGATGGATCTCATGGTGTGAAAGGATTAGTAACACATGGTATGGAGCAAATCATTCAGCGCGAACGTGTAAACCTGGCCATTACCATAGGCCCTGCCATCATGATGAAATTCTGCTCACAACTTACACAAAAATATAATATACCTACTGTAGCTAGCCTGAATACCATTATGGTAGACGGTACCGGTATGTGCGGTGCCTGTAGGGTAAGTGTAGGAGGCAAAACCAAATTTGTATGTGTAGACGGTCCCGAATTTGATGCCCATCAGGTAGATTTCGAAGAAATGCTTACAAGACTTAAAGCTTATAAAAGAGAAGAAAACGAAGCTATAGCAAGCTATCTGGCTAGTCAGAAACAATAATTTTACGTAGTAGCCGAAGTTATGACAAACAATATAGATTATAAAGAAGAAAGAAATGCCCAGTGGAGGGCCGAGCTCAGACAAAAACTGAAAACCAAAGACAGAACATCGCTGCCTCGAGTACATATGCCTGAGCAGAATGCCCAGACACGGAGCCACAACAAACTGGAGGTAAACGAAGGGCTAAGTGAGCAAATGGCGCTGGAAGAAGCAAAAAGATGCATTGACTGTCCGGATCCTACTTGCATTACTGGTTGTCCTGTTTCCATAAATATTCCCAAATTCATTAAAAAAATAGAAGCTGGCGATTTCAACGGGGCTGCATCGGTACTGAAAGAGACCAACACCCTGCCTGCTGTGTGCGGACGTGTATGCCCACAAGAAAAGCAATGTGAATCGAAATGTTTTTATACCATTACACTTAAAAAACCTCCAGTGGCCATTGGTTATCTGGAGCGTTTTGCAGCCGACTTTGAGCGCGAAAGCGGAAATATAGCAGTACCCGAAGTAGCTGCACCCAACGGACTGAAAGTAGCATCTATTGGGTCTGGCCCTGCCGGTCTTGCTTTTGCCGCCGATATGGCGCGCATGGGCTATAGTGTGACTGTATTTGAAGCGCTGCACGAAATTGGTGGTGTACTCAAATATGGCATCCCCGAATTCAGGTTACCCAACGTAATAGTGGACGTAGAAATTGAAAACCTTCGTAAAATGGGGGTCAATTTTGTTAAAAACTTTATTGTAGGTAAAACTGCTTCGTTCGACGATTTGCGCCAAGATGGTTATCAGGGCTTTTTTGTAGGCAGTGGAGCTGGTTTGCCAAGTTTCATGAATATACCCGGTGAAAACTCTATCGGAATTTTCTCTGCAAACGAGTACCTTACCCGCGTAAATCTGATGAACGCTGCCGACCCCAGTACCGATACCCCTTTGCAAAGTGGCAAAGTAGTTGCGGTAATAGGTGGTGGAAATACCGCCATGGATGCTGTCCGCACAGCCAAGCGCTTGGGTGCCAACCGTGCTATTATCATTTACAGACGTAGCCTCGAAGAAATGCCGGCCCGTGTAGAAGAAATAAAGCACGCCCAAGAAGAAGGTATAGAATTCATGGTACTACACAACCCTACTGAATACATAGCCGACAAAGATGGCTATGTGAAGCAGATAATAGTGCAACGCATGGATTTGGGCGAGCCGGATGCGTCTGGCCGTCGTCGTCCGGCACCGGTAGAGGGTTCTGAGTTTACTATTGATATTGACAATGCCATAGTAAGTGTGGGAGTTTCGCCCAACCCGCTTATCCCATCGAGCCTGCCCGATCTGAAAACCACACGTTGGGGAACCATAGTGGTGAACGAAAATACTATGCAAACTTCGGTTGAAGATTTGTTTGCAGGTGGCGACATAGTGCGTGGAGGTGCAACTGTAATATTGGCGATGGGCGACGGAAGACGCGCAGCAGAAGGTATGCACGAGTACATAAGCAAAAAAGTAAAAAAATAAATTACCAGAAAAATATTAAAATAAGTCCAATATGGTCGATTTAAGCACCCGATACATGGGTATCACAATACAGTCGCCAATAATTGCTGGCAGCAGTGGCCTTACAGGTCGTTTGGAATCGCTGTTAGAACTAGAGCGAAATGGAGTGGGAGCTGTGGTACTGAAATCAATTTTTGAGGAAGAAATACTCAATGAGCATCAAGTACACCTCGGTTCGCTCGACTCTTTCCAGAGCGAACTTGAGTACCTGGATTATTATGACTACAAACTCAGAGAAGAAAAAGTAGGAAACTACCTGCAGCTTATAGAGAAAGCCAAAAAGAAACTCAATATTCCTATCATAGCCAGTGTAAACTGCATTTCAGCGCATGAGTGGAAAGCTTTTGCAAAAAGCATTGCCAGTGCGGGTGCCGATGCGCTGGAAATAAATGCAATGCTTTTGCCGGCTGATTTAAAAAAGTCTCCCGACGATATGGAGGCTCTGTACGACCAAATCATTCACAAGGTGGTTTCTAGTGTAAATATTCCAGTTGCTTTCAAAATATCGCCTTATTTCACGAGCCTTGCCAATAGTGCATTGCGCTTTTCTAAATCAGGCATTTCATCGTTGGTTATGTTCAATCGAACCTACAATCCTGATATCGACATCTATGAGCAATCCATCACACACTCAAATATACTAAGCAATCCAATTGATTTGCTCAATACTCTTCGCTGGACAGCCATTCTGGCCAATCGCATCAACTGCGATATCTCGGCTTCAGGCGGAGTTTCAGATGCAGCTTCAGTTATTAAACTTCTTCTGGCAGGTGCACAAACTGTACAGGTAGCATCTACATTGTACAAGAACAATGTACAGTATGTAAACGAATTGCACAATGAAATAGGCAGATGGATGTCCAGATTTGAGTATACCAATATTGAACAATTCAGAGGAAAACTTTCGTACAACCAAACAGAAAATGCAGCACAGTTCGAAAGAGTGCAATTCATGAAATATTTTGGCGAATACAACCACGAATAATACCTCCCCGAAAAATTGAAAAGTATTTAAGCAATTGGCTTCTTGAAGTAAAACAAAGGGAAAGTGCGCTATTTCAGATAATAAACAAAAAAAATCTGTTCCAGCGTATCATCTTTACTTAACTACAAGAAGCCATTTTGTTTATTATGTAAAACATATATCCACGGCTTTTTTACATGGATGGTATATTTTCGGTGTAGCTATTTTTTAGATACATTTGCAAAAAAGCCAAACCTATGAAACCCCTTTCACAAGCCCATTCTTTCGTATCTATCCTTCTGGTTTTACTTTTGCAATTCAGTGCATGCCAATGGTCGACTGAAGAAAAACCCGAAAAAAACACACTCCCAAAATTCGTATTTGACACTATTGATACCCAAAAATATTCCGCCGAGGCAAATAGCATGGCCACCCGAAACGAAGATTGGATATGTAATTTCGCTTTAGGCGGGTCATCTTCTTTGGCTACCATGTTACTGAATATCAGTGCTAAAAATGATTCACTTTATGGTACACTGCACTTAAGTACCGGAAGTGGAAAATGCAGCAAATTTACTTTTTCAACTCATACAGACTGTACACAAGTGGCTATCCTTTTTCCGATGTACAATAACACCACATTTCAATTGTATTTTAAACCAGAGATTACAATAGCTTTTCCTTCAACCGCAAAAACCGAAACCTATGCTTTCATGCAACTTAAAAGGCTGATGTACAAATCATATGAAAATGTGCCAAAACAAAACGAGATTTTACTTCTGGCTAAAAGTGGGCTTTGGAATACCGATACCTTTCATATAAAAACAGGTCAAACTGAGCTCATAAATAAAGTAAAAAAACTTTCTACCAACGACAGTATCTCTCTTATATTGAAAACAGAGCACAATATGGCCACTGTGCAGGATATATTGGCAGGACAACTACCCTATTGTAAATAAAACTCCCTTTCTATGTAGAAATACTCTTCAGTATACATATCTAACACCTGCAACTGAAAAGTATATTTGCCACGATTCATATTCACAGTACTCTGAAAAAAACCTTTTACACCGGGTAATACTTTGCTTTTTGATGTGAATTTCCCCTTCTCTTTCAGCACATCTTCTTCTATAAAAATTTCTTCGCCGGAGGGGTCTAGCACTGCAGTTGAAAGTAAAATACTCGCCTGTCGCTTTTTATCCACTCCAAATCCGCGAATATTGGTTACAAACAAATATACCCGCTCGCCTCGCTGATACTTAGATTTTGGCACTTTTTGAAACTCCCCGGTGATGGTAATACGTTCAAAATATGCGTCCTCATATGAAAATTCCAAATCTCGCAGGGCTTGCTGCTTCCGTGCTTTTGAATGTTTATTGTCGCAGGCTCCAAAAAACAATATAAGCAACAAACCAACAAAGGAAATAAGTTTCATTATCTTCATTATCATTTTATTAAAATATTAAAGCTAACTTTTGCTTTGCCCTCTTATTGCAAAAGTCATGAGCAATGGGCAGAAGTCCGTCGGATTTTTTTCATATATATCAGAGAAAGAAAAATTATTCAATAGTCTAAATTATAGAATGTTGCAAAGAATTGTTTTTTTTAAACACTAAGCCGATAAAAATATGTAAAAAAATTGTTACATTGCTTCTTCTTCATGTCAAAACCAAAATACGCCATTTAAGAATATAAATTAGCATTACTGTGCGTTTTAATGAATAAAATAAGCCTGCTCATACTCAGTATATTGTTGCAAATGAATACCAGTAAGGCTCAGTATGAGATAAATAAAGTAAAAGCTGAGGTTTTTGAAAGGTTTATCAGGTTTGTAAGTTGGCCCGAAGCTGGGTCCGATACTACACACTTCGAAATAGTAATTTATGGTGAAAGCGATTTGGGAAATTACCTAAAAGACAACTACACTGGAAAGACCAAATTTCTGAAAAACAAACCGGTTATCATTCACAGTGTTGAACACATTTCGGAAATTAAATCCCCAGACTTACTATATATAGCCAGCTCAGCCATAGATGAGCTAAGTATGATCAAAGAATCGCTCAAAGATGCACCTGTACTTACGGTCACTGATTTTCCGCAAGCTTGTGAAAAAGGAATAATGGTAAATTTGAGTATTGAAAATAAAAAAATAAAGATTGAAATAAATTTAGAGGAGTCCAAAAAAGTAGGACTAAAAGTAGATGCACTCTTACTTAATTATGCCACACTTATCTCCACCAAGTAACTATAAATATGCGCATTATAAAAAAACTTAGTTTAAAATACAAAATTGTTCTCATTACTCTGCTGGTTTCACTATCCACGGTCAGCATTGGGTTTATGATACTAACCTACTATACCATTCAAAACTATAAGATAGACCTCGTAAATAACGGAATCATGAATGCCAAACTAATGGGCGAGTATATCATCATTCCCCTTACATTTCAAGATAATGAGCGAGGAAACCAAACCATGCAAACCTTGAAATCTATACCAAATATCATCACAGGGCATGTGTACGATGAAAACGACCGCTTGTTTGTATCATTCAATCGAAGTGGCGATCCGTTTTTTCCGGATTACGAACGCCGAAATGAACTTTATTATTTTGAAGGAAATTATTTGCACTTATACCAGCCCATTGTATTTCAAACAGTCCGATATGGAACCATTTATCTAAAGCTGAGTACCATAGATATGCAAAACCGCATAACCCGACATTATATGACTCTGCTTTTTATCATGGTTGCCCTAGCTGTGCTCACCCTCATACTATCGCAAGTGATGCAAGAAGTAATAGCCAAACCAATACTCGCCCTTGCTAAAACCACCGAATATATTTCGCAGAACGAAGATTATAAAATTCAGTTGAACAACAATCGCCAAGACGAGTTAGGTACTCTCTACGCAGGTTTCAACAATATGCTGCAACAGATAGTAAGCAGGCAAGATGAAAATGAAAAATCTAAGATTGCACTATTAGATAGCCACCAGCAGCTTAGAGGCATAATAGATGCTGTACCTCAAATTATTTACATCAAAAACATTGATGATATAATACTGCTGGCCAATAAAAAAATGGCTGAAATATATCAAGTACCACGCAACGCTATAATTGGATATACGCACTCCCAGCTAAACCAAATGAACCCCGATAAAATGCATCCGCTATCGGCAGATACAGTGCGCATCATCAACAGCCAGTCTACAGTATTGTACCCCGAAATATCGTTTATAAGCCCCGAAAAACAAAAACTCATATTCCAGATAACCCAAATGCCATTTTTGTACAACGGCACCAACTGTGTACTTGGCGTAGCTGTAGATATGACCAATGTAAAGGAGGTAGAACTGGCCCTCAGAGAATCGAAAGAACAATTTACCGTTTTTATGGACATGATGCCGGCAGCCACTTTTATAAAAGACAATGAAAACAGGTATTTATACGTAAACCAGTATCTCAAAAACAATTTCTCAGCAGACGAGTGGCTCACCAAAAAACACGTACCACTTGTAAACAAAAGCATAGACCGCATACAGGAAGAAGATAAACTGGCACTCAAAACCCCCATATCGCTGGAAGAAGAGCTCATAGACAAACACGGGAATAAGCGGCAGTTTGAAACATGGAAGTTTCCGATAAAACAAATAGATAAACCCACCCTTATTGGTGGTATATCCATAGAAATAACAAAGAAAAAACGTGCAGAACTCAGCATTCAATATTATATTCAAGAGCTGGAACGAAACAACAAAGAATTAGCTGAATTTAATTACGTTGCAAGCCACGACCTGCGCGAACCATTGCGCACCCTCACCTCATATTGCGAACTGCTGCGTGAAGATATAGGTAATAGCCTTTCGGATGAGGCCAGAGAAGACATCGCTTTCATCATAGATGCTGCAGCACGCATGAACACTCTCATTCAAGATTTGCTTCAACTATCACGCGTGGGGCGAGTAGAACTCAAAATGGAAAAAGTTGACATTGAAGACTGCATTAAAGTAGTACTTAAAGACCTGAAAACCAAAATTCAGGAAACCAATGGTGAAATTACATGGGATAAAATACCTATGATAAAAGGCGATTTTGTACAAATAACCCGCGTATTGCAAAACCTAATACACAACGCACTAAAATTTACGGACAAACCCATATCTAAAATACATATTTATGCCCGCAAAACCGAACAATTTGTTGAGATAATCGTAGAAGATAACGGTATGGGAATAGATAAAATTTATTTAAACCAAATTTTTATGCCCTTCAAACGCTTACATGCCCGTGGAACCTACGAAGGTACTGGTATAGGCCTTGCCATAGTTAAAAAAATTATAGAACGACACAACGGCAACATTTGGGTAGAATCTGAAATAAATATCGGAAGTAAATTTATTTTTACACTCAAGCCATGGGACAATCACAGACTGCTCAATTGATGCAAAAACTTTACTAAAAAATTAACTAAAGGTATATATTAGAAAGAAACTAACTAAACAGAAATAAAACAATCAAGCAATCAAATACATACATTAAACACATTTTTATATCTTTATTATGCCAGTATAAACTAAGTTTTTATCTTTAAAGTAAAAATTTAAATTCATAAGAGTTTAATTCTTATTAATTTTGCATACATCTGAACCTATTAATGTTTTATACAACCGTTTTAATCATGCACAAAAAAAACAGCGCTAAACTTAGGATATTACTCATAGAAGATAATCCTGCAGATCAAAAACTTACCTTGCGCGCATTTGCTATGGGAGCACAAAACACAGAAATTATTTTTATGAATGATGGTTTAGAGGCGCTGCAATATATTGAAGATACACTTGCTACACATACCAATACATTGCCCGATATCATTCTGCTCGACATAAACATGCCTCGCATTGATGGGAAAACTTTCTTGAAAAAAATAAAAGAAAATGAAAATACACGTAGCTTACCAGTGATAATGCTCACTACATCCGACCTAGAACGCGATGTGAAAGAATCTTACGATTTAGGAGCCAACGCATACCTGAACAAACCTGTAAGTATGGGCGAATTTATAGAGCTGGCAAAACTTATCGAAGATTTCTGGCATAAAACAAGCATCCTTCCATACAGGTCTTAATTTTTTTTAAAGCATGAAAGACCAACTCAAAATATTGATAATAGATGATAATCCGGCGGATTCGACGCTATTAAAACGTTTTTTGAATAAGCTGCCTCTTTGGGAAATGAACATCGAAACCGCTTCAAACGGGCACGAGGCATATCAGCGACTTCTCAATTTTTCTGCTGATCTCATTTTTATCGATTATCTGCTAGGTAGCCAAAACGGTATCGACGTCATCAGAGACTTCAGGGCTTATGGTATTTCCCTCCCTATGATATTGCTTACCGGATACGGCAATGAAGCGGTAGTGGTAGATGCACTCAGGGCAGGCGCATCAGACTATCTGAGCAAAAACGATCTTACTCCCGAAGCTGCCGACCGCACCATAAGACACCTCATACAAAAACAAACCGCCCTCGAAAAACTCCGTAAAACAGAATCGAAACTCCAGAAAATAATAGAAAATACCGATACTAGCCTGGCTACCCTCGATGAGAATGGGTTCATCATTGAAGCCAACAATGCATTCCTGAGGCTTATTGGTGTAAAAGACGAAAATCTGGTAATAGGTCGCCACATCACCGATTGGAATACAGACCCTACCCGAGAAGTATTCTCAAAAGCTCTCGAAAATTGCTTGCGCGAAGGGGTGCTCAACGATTTTGAAACTTCATTCATTCACCCAAATGCAAACTCCATCACATTCGCATTGGTAAATGCCACCACCGAAAACGAATCGAATGGTAAACTCATATCCTTGTTGCTCAGAAATATAACCGACAGAAAACAGTACGAAGAAAAGCTTAAAAGTGCCAAAATAAAAGCAGAAGAAGCTGACAGGTTAAAATCCGCATTTCTTGCTAACCTATCGCACGAAATCAGAACCCCAATGAATGCTATACTAGGATTTGCTACTATACTATCTGATAGTACTATACCCGAAGAACAAAAGCAAGAATGCATATATCACATCAACTCGAGCGGACGAAGTTTGCTTAACCTCATCGACGATATCATTGACGTATCAAAAATTGTGGCACAGCAAGTAAAGGTCATAAAATCTACTGTATACCTAAATAGGCTTTTCGACGATCTAATGCTTACTTTCAAAGCTAAGAATCAGAACCTACACGGCAACAATGTGCAACTTATATGCAGCAAAGTCATAGCCGACCCTGAATTTATAATACTTGCCGATCAATACAGGCTCAAGCAAGTACTTTCAAACCTTATCGAAAATGCCATAAAATTTACAGACAAAGGCTTTATTGAATTTGGCTATAAGCTCAAAGATTCCGGAAATATTGAATTTTATGTAAAAGATACAGGCATTGGCATATCCAAAGACAAGCAAAACCTTATTTTTGATTGGTTCCGAAAAATAGACGATGACATATCGCGCCTGTATCGAGGTTCGGGCATTGGACTTACCATTTCTAGCTCCCTTGTTGGTCTTATGGGCAGCGAAATTAAGGTAAAATCGGAACTTGGCGTCGGATCTGTATTTTATTTCAATTTAGCCTTAGAAATGCCTAAATCCGAGAATCAGGGTACACACTCAAAAATGATGGCACAACCAAACACAAATCTAAGTTGGGAAGGAAAAAACATACTCATAGCTGAAGATGAAGAGACCAACTTCAAATTCCTGAAAGCTGCCCTTTCACGCATGAATACTAACGTATTCTGGGCACGAAATGGAATAGAAGCTGTGGACATATGCCGAAATCAGAATATAGATCTGGTGCTTATGGATATAAAAATGCCTGAAATGGATGGATATCAAGCTACACGCATCATAAAAACAGAATTTCCCAAAAAGCCCATTATTGCACAAACTGCTTATGCCATGGCCGGAGAAAAAGAAATAATACTTGAGGCCGGATGCGATGCCTACCTTTCTAAGCCAATCAAAATAAGTGAAATGATACAACTCGTAGGCAAATATTTATATCTGCAATCTGAAACAAAATGAATAATTGGAGTTCAAAAACCATTCTTATAGCTGAAGATGAAGATATCAATTATTTTCTACTTGCCGAGATTCTTGAGCCTACCCATGCACGCCTGCTTTGGGCAAAAACCGGACTGCAAGCCGTTTCCATGTCACGCAATTACAACATAGACCTGATACTCATGGATATAAAAATGCCAGAAATGAATGGCATTGATGCAGCCCGCATCATTCGTGCCGAACAATCAGATTTACCCATCATTGCACAAACTGCATACGCCATGCAAAGCGAACGCGAACTTATACTTGCCTCTGGTTGCGACGATTGTATAGTAAAACCCTTACGCATAAATACACTCATGAATGCCATAAAGATTTTTTTTCAGTAGAATACGAAAATCACGGCAAACGCCCCTCAGCATTTTTGAGACCACTATAAGAAATGAGCACACATTTGAGCGACCCAATTGGCAAATCGGCACTAATGCGCAATGGAATATAGTTCAAATCATCTGTAAACCATACCTCCATGTCTTCTTCCTTCTTGAATGGTGAGCTCCCCTCAATCACAGCCACAAATTTCATAGCATCAATTTTTCCAAATGCTGTTTTTACTTTCTCCTTCTTCTGATATTTTATCTTGAATACCAATACCTGCTTGTCAAGAAATATGGTAAAAGGCAAAGTATCTTCGGGCTGCAAATTCTCTTTAAACAAAAACCTGCGGGCAAAATAAAACGCACTCAACACATCGTGCGTTTGGGGAGGTACATCAAAAAACTGATTCTTCAGATTTCTAACTTTATTCTGCTCCCTAAAAAAAAGCACTTCATCAAACTCCTTATACCCTTCTTCATGTATATTACGAATTGATTTTATAGGTAAGCCATTTTCTACATAAAAATAGCTCTCATATATATCACGAATGGTAAAAAGTTTTGCAGGAAGCCCGGCAATACGAGCCTCAGCCCTGCTATAGTAAAGCCAATCTTCGCCCACATGTTCAAGCCCTACTGTAAGTGTAGCCTCACCGCCTTTTATAAGGCCATATTTTACTTCATAATGCAATTCCTCACCAGTCATAAAGGCTGTATTCTCAAGTTTCTCAGCTATATCCTGCTGAGCATATAGTAAAGTCTGGTAAAATATTGCAATAAATAAAAACCCTGATTTCTTCATATACCTACTAAAACGTACAGATTTCGAACTTTGGTGCAAAGTATATCTCTTTAAAAGTTAAATTTTATAAATAAACACTAAAAAAAAGAGACGGAAAAATTGCATTTCAAATTTAATATTCGTACATTGAAAGTGTATTAAGACAAATGAAATTGTGCCTGATTTCCTCTGAAATGCTCATTTCATTCTGTTTAAAAACGTTTCAGGCACAATTTTTTTTCTTTCAGGTATACCTATAAGTGTTTTAAAAATACAGTATAAACGAGTATAACTTAAAAAAATATTGTTATTCATGGAAAACCAAGATGACATTGATAAGAGTAAGCCTGAAGCGGATATTTCCGAAATATCTTCTACTACCGAATCATCCCCTCAAAATTTTACATCGGAAAAAGACATAGTTCCTGACAATTACTTTCCCGAGGTTCCATTTGATAATGAGGATGAAAACGAGGAAGAGGAAGATTCTGATAATGAAGACGATTCAGAAGACATTGATGAGGACAACGATGGGGACGATGAAGACCATGATGATGTAGAAAAACATAAGAAGAAGAAAAAAAACAAGAAAAATAAGGCTAAGAAAAATAAACATTCCGATAAAGAAGGCGAGCTAAAGAAAAAATATTACGAGAAAGAGTTACTCAGATTGCAGACTGAGCTTGTGAAAATGCAGGAATGGATCAGGCACAAAGGAATGCGTGTAGTTATCATTTTCGAGGGACGCGATGCTGCAGGTAAAGGCGGTGTTATAAAATCTATCACTCAATACCTGAATCCAAGATCATGCCGGATAGTAGCCCTAGGAGTTCCCACAGAGAAAGAAAAAACACAATGGTATTTTCAGAGGTATATAGAGCATCTTCCTTCTGCCGGCGAGATGGTAATGTTTGACCGAAGCTGGTACAACCGTGCTGGCGTAGAACGTGTGATGGGTTTCTGCACCGAAGAACAGTATTGGGAGTTTCTGAGCGCTTGCCCTGCATTGGAACGTATGCTTATACACAGTGGCCTGATACTCATAAAATATTGGTTTAGTGTAAGTTTCGAAGAACAGGAAAAAAGATTCCAAGCTCGTATAGATCACACCATAAAACGCTGGAAACTAAGCCCAATGGACTTACAATCACGCGACAAATGGCTTGAATACTCTAAAGCCAAGGACGAAATGTTTGCGTATACTGATACTAAGCACTCACCTTGGTATGTGGTACAGTCCGACGACAAACGTCGTGCGCATCTCAATTGCATAAGTCACTTGCTCAGTCAAATACCTTATGAAGATCTGACTCCTACACCAATAGAGCTTCCAAAACGGAAGGACATGAAGGGATACGTGAGGCCTCCTATCACCGACCAGACTTTTGTTCCCGATAAATATTAGGTATTCTATATATTTAAAAAAAATACAGGACTTCTCATACAGTAGGGTTTTATTAGAAAAGACAGTAAAGGAATTAATACACAAAACGTATCCTTTGCTGTTTTTTTATTTTCGTTTCCCCTTATTACCCATCAAAATTCAGATTTGAAATGGAATTGTAGTTTATCAAATTTGCTGAGCGCTTGCTGAAGTTCATAAGAGCTCTCTGCCAGAAACACATCGTGCCCATATTTGTCTACCGCCATGGCATGTTGCTTGCGCGATTTGAAATCGGCCAACTGAGCCGTATCGCCCGTAATCCACACAGCTTTATGCAGTTGCAAGCTTTCGTAGCGCACAGTCGCACCATATTCGTTTTTGAGCCTGTACTCTATTACCTCAAACTGGAGCGGGCCCACAGTACCAATAATCTTGCGTCCATTGGCAAGCCTTGTAAATAGCTGAGCCACACCTTCGTCCATGAGCTGGTCTATGCCCTTGGCCAATTGCTTGGATTTGAGTGGGTCACCATTTTCGACGTATCTGAAAAACTCAGGTGAGAAAGTAGGAATATCTGTAAAATGTATTTTTTCCCCTTCGCTTAGTGTATCACCAATTTTGAAGTTTCCGGTATCCATGATACCGATGATGTCGCCCGGATAGGCAAAGTCTATGGTCGATTTCTTTTGTGCCATAAAAGCAGTTGGGCTCGAAAACTTAAACTGACGATCGAGACGCACATGAGTGTAGTTCTTATTTCGTTCAAAAACCCCGCTGCATATCTTTACGAACGCAATACGGTCGCGGTGTTTCGGGTCCATATTGGCATGTATTTTAAACACAAAGCCGCTGAATTTGTCTTCGTTGGGCAGTATGATGCGTTCCGCAGTTTTACTAGGGCGCGGGGGAGGTGCTATTTGTATGAAAGTATCGAGCAAATCTTTTACCCCAAAATTATTAAGCGCAGAACCAAAGAAAACAGGCGAAATGCGGGCATCCTGATACAACGCCGGGTCGAATGGAGGATACACATTGTGCACCAGTTCCAAATCGGAGCGCAATTGCGAAGCAAGCTCCTCGCCAAAAAGCTCATCAATCTCGGTTCCTTCCAGTGTTGCCACCACAAGAGGTTCTTCGCGTGTATACTTATTTTCGCCACTAAAAAAATTAATCTTTTTCTCGTACATATTATATACACCTGCAAACCTGCGCCCCATGCCTATGGGCCAAGCCAGAGGTGATACTTTTATCCCCAGTTTTTGCTCTACTTCGTCCATCAGATCAAATGCATCTTTCCCTTCGCGGTCGAGCTTATTTATGAATATCATGATGGGGATATCGCGCATGCGGCATACCGAAACCAATTTTTCAGTTTGTGCCTCAACCCCCTTGGCCACGTCTATCACCACTATCACGCTGTCTACAGCAGTAAGCGTACGGTAAGTATCCTCAGCAAAATCTTGGTGACCGGGCGTATCCAGAATATTTATTTTTATCTCGTTATACTCAAACCCCATTACAGAAGTAGCTACCGAAATACCCCTCTGGCGCTCTATTTCCAT
>JAIFMY010000103.1 GCA_020048155.1 Bacteroidota bacterium | reverse complement strand
CCCCATAGCGGGATGAGCCACAAATTATTGATGATAAGAAGTGCAACCAGAATGCCTGTAAAAAGTGTGACATACCTATAATGCCTCGATGTGTTGAGTATAGCTATACTTACCCCCGACGACATCTCTATAAGACCGGCCAGGCCAATATAAAATATAACCCACTTTCCGTCGGCAAATTTTTCGGTAATGATATATGACACGTTATGTATGTTGCTCCAAATGCCTAGAAAAATAAGCATTCCTATCCAAAACATGGTGATCCCGCTTTTCTGATAGACTTTCTGAATTTCTGCCATATCGTTTTTTCGCCATGCCTCGGCCACTATGGTCGACGCTATTTTTATGGTAGTGCGCGATGGCACTTTTATAAGCGTTGCAAACAAATAAGCAGTAGCGTAAATGCCGGTTTGTTTAAGGCCCAGCATCGATGCTATCATTAGTTTATCCACTTGCTCTACTGCATTTCCCGAAAAGCTACTTAGCATGCCGTATAAACTTACACTTACAAGTTCTCTTTTTTTATCCACCGCAATTTTTATCTCATGTATATTGAAAGGCAAATTTCCTTCCCATTTCAATAATAAAAATATTAGAAGACCAGGTATGCAAGTGGCTATTATATAGAGTATTAAAAAGTTTTCAAAATGAATAAACCTGAAATAAAACAAAATGATAAGTATAAGTATGAGAATCCTTAGCAATACTTCTTTCAGGAAAATGCCCCGCACAGCATTGAATAATACCGAGTTGTAGTTGTCTAGCACAATGAAAAGAGTGCCAAAAATGGTGAGTGGCAGAATATAGTGGGTATACTGCACCAGGAGTTCAGAATTTCCGGAATTTGCCAAGTGCAGATATGGTACAGATAAGTAATAAATAATGATGAATATACCTATTCCTGCAAGCAGCACCAATTGCATGAGGGCCCCAAATCCGTTGTGATTGTTCTGCGAATTTCTGAAGTATGCAAACATCCGTATCACCGTACTATTGAACCCCAGTGTAGCTATAAGTGAGTAAAGTAGTGAGTACGAAACCAATGTGGCTAGCAAGCCTATTTGCTCTGGGCTCAACATACGCGGAAATAATATGCCACTGGTTATAAAACCTATGACTACACCTACATAACTGAATACAGTGCCTAATATAGATTGCCGTTTGATGATACCCATGTAAAAATTTTTACAAAAATATACAATACATGCCTTTCTTTAACCATTCTTTTCACATAAATTCAATATTGATAAGGTTCGCAGCGTATAAAAAATTTTATTTACGCGATTAAATGTGTTATCTTTGTCTGCTTATTTTTTTCAACAAAATGATTACCAGAAATATAGACATGAATGTACAATGGAAACTCAGAGGCTCTTATTTAATAAGCATGATAAGTATCGCCTTGGTTCTGTTTTTACTAGGTCTCATAGGTTTTCTTTTTCTCAATGCTCAAAAAATTTCGGAACATATACGCGAGAATGTCGGATTCTCAATTATCATTCACGATAATACGCCTGAGATAGAAATCATCAAACTTCAGAAAGACTTGGATGTTTCTCTTTACGTTCGTTCATCGGAATTTATTGATAAAGACCGGGCTGCGCAGGAACTTAAATCAGAACTTGGCGAAGATTTTATTGATTTCATGGGCTACAATCCTCTCCTTGCTTCTATAGATATCAAACTCAAAGCCGAATACTCAAACGTAGATAGTATTGCTAAAATTGAATCTCAATTGTTGGATTACCCACAAATAAAAGACGTTTTTTATCAAAAATCACTGGTAAATTTTGTAAATGAAAATGTGGGAAAAATTAGCCTGTATCTGGGCTTATTTACCATACTTATGCTGGCTATAGCCTATGCACTCATAAGCAATACCATACGGCTTTCGGTTCAATCAAAGCGTTTTATCATACACACCCAAAAACTGGTAGGTGCCACTAAAGCCTACATCAGGCAACCGTTTATCTGGAATAGTTTTTTGCTGGGAATACTCAGTTCTTTTGCATCAATTTTTTTGCTCAGCTTCGTAATATCAGGCATTCATGCCCAGCTTGATGCACTGTTGTCATTCACCGAAATTCTTATGCTGCTGGGAGTTGTTTCATTTATAGGTATTGTCATTACCGTTTTTTCAACGCTTATTGCAGTCAATTATTTCATATCCATTACTTCAGACGAATTGTATTATTAGAAATAGAATCATAATATGGAAAATAAAGTTACTTCAAAATCAGAGAAACAAGTAAAAAGCGAAGTGCCCGGAAACAACAATTCTTCTACGCGCCACTTTGAATTTGCACTTCAACGCGAAAATTATATACTTCTGGCCATTGGATTTGTAATCATTGTTATAGGTTTCGTTCTTATGAGCGGAGGTGCAGTGCAGAATCCTAACGAATTTTTTCCGGACAACGATCCGAGCAAAACACCGGAGATATTTAATTTTCAGCGTATCACCCTTGCACCCATGATCGTACTTTTCGGTTTTGTATTCGAGATTTATGCAATCATGAAAAAACCAAAGAGCAGACAATAATCTCTCTGAATGTCTTTTCGATACTAATTAGTCTCTCGGTACTAACCATTAATAATTTACATACTTGTCTATTCATAAAACGAATTGGGATTTTGAAGCAGGTGAAACCATATTGCTTGATAAACCTTTGTATTGGACCTCTACCGATGTAGTGCGCAAACTGAAATCGGTGCTCAGGTACGCCCTCAGCATTAAGGATATAAAAATTGGACATGCCGGAACCTTAGATCCACTGGCAAGCGGTTTGCTCATAGTTTGCACCGGAAAGCACACCAAAACAATAGATCAGATACAAGCCATGCCCAAAGAATATATTGCCAACATACGTGTAGGGGCTACCACACCTTCGTACGATTTGGAAACTGAAATAAACAGTGAATCGGAATTTCTTCATATCACCGAGTCTTTAGTTGAATCTGCCTTTACAGGTTTTATTGGGAAGATACAGCAAATTCCGCCACTATATTCTGCAAAACGCATTGATGGTAAGCGTGCATACAAACTCGCCCGAAGTGGAGTAGAGATGGAGCTAAAACCTTCCGAAGTTGAAATTTACAAACTTTCCATCGAAAAATTTGAACTTCCTTACATCGATGTAAGAATAGAGTGCAGCAAAGGCACATATATCCGCTCATTTGCCCACGATTTGGGCATTGCACTCCAATCCGGGGCGCATTTGGTTGGACTCAGGCGCACTCGCATAGGAGAATTCGCTGTGGAAGATGCAATTCCGGTCGATGATTTTGAAAAAAATATTAAAACGTGAATAATAAATTGCCTGAAAAAAACGTTGCATCTTGGTGCTTTTTCAGATACAAATATTTTTCACCTTTCTTGTCTTGTAGTAAAATGCATAATATAAAAATTATATGAAACTTTCAGAATTTAAATATTATTTGCCCGAAGAGCGTATTGCCCGGTTTCCGACTGAAAACAGAGACGAATCGAGGCTTTTGGTTTTAGAAAAATCTACCGGTAAAATTGTACACAGAATATTCAAAGATATACTTGAATATTTTGATGAAAGCGATATCATGATTTTCAATGATACCAAAGTATTTCCTGCCAGATTATACGGAAATAAAGAAAAAACCGGTGCCAAAATTGAAGTATTCCTGCTAAGAGAGCTCAATCATGAGCAAAAACTTTGGGATGTCCTTGTTGATCCGGCTCGCAAAATACGGATTGGCAATAAACTTTATTTTGGTGATAATGATGAATTGGTAGCTGAGGTCATAGACAATACTACATCCAGAGGCCGCACACTCAGGTTCTTGTATGATGGCAGCTACGAAGATTTCAAAAAAATATTACATGACTTAGGTGAAACTCCCATACCTAAAATTTTGGGCAGACAACCTGTACCTGAGGACAAAGACAGGTATCAAACCATTTTTGCAAAACATGAAGGTGCGGTGGCAGCCCCAACCGCTGGTTTGCACTTTAGCAGAGAATTACTAAAACGCCTTGAAATAAAAGGTGTAGAATTTGCTTATGTAACTTTGCATGTGGGGCTCGGAAACTTTCGCGATGTGGATGTTGAGGATTTGACCAAACATAAAATGGATTCGGAAAAAATTGTAATCAATGATGCTACTACACATATAGTGAATAAAGCAATTGAACAAAAGCGCAAGGTTTGTGCAGTTGGTACCACTGTGATGCGTGCACTCGAGTCCAGTGTTTCTACCAAAGGCTTACTAAAACCTTACGATGGATGGACCAATAAATTTATTTTTCCACCATATGAATTTAGTGTTCCTAGTGCCATGATTACGAATTTCCATCTACCCATGACTACTATGCTTATGACCACCTCGGCATTTGCCGGTTTCGACCTGCTTATGGATGCTTATAAAGTGGCCATTGAAAATGAATACAGATTTGGTACATACGGCGATGCAATGCTTATTATTCCATAATATGCCATAGTCTGCAGTTATATGCTATGTACAAACCGGAACGCCCTTATTAGTAAAAGGTTGTTCCGGTTTTTTTATCGGTTTTTTATCAATTAAAGAGTTTGAGCATTTTCCCTAAAGCCGGAAATCCAAAACTAATCCATAATCCAATAAGGAAATAACGAAAAGAAATATCAGCTATATCATTCGAAATGAAACCTTCCAGTCCTTTTATAATGGCTATTACAACTACCATTCCTATCAAATAGCGTAAAATTATTACTCCAACTTTTTTGCCGCCTTCCACAAATTTTGAAAAACGTAAATCGAGCAAATAGCCAATCACCGTGCCCAAAGTTGTTGAAAGCATCAGAAACAATGGCAATGCATCTGCCGCACTTACAAAAATTACACTCACAAGTACTGAAAGCAATAGCAAAGCAACTATCCCTAAAAGTGCTTTGGGGGCTTTATTGTCGTCCTCAATCAATGGATACAAGACCTCATACCCCAGATATGCAAATAGCAGTCCTATGAGCCATCCACCCAATACATCTATTGGCCAATGCACTCCCAGATACATGCGCGAAATGCCTACTCCCAAAACCAAAATTACCGAAGTTATCCACAACCACTTTAGCATATAGAATTTGGATAATAACATGTAAAATGTGGAGGCACCCTGAGAATGCCCGCTTGGAAACGCATGCCCGCCGGCAGTTTCTATTCGCTTACCTTCTATCTGCGGCACCGCCTCGTATGGGCGAGGAGTATGCACCAGAAGCTTGAGTATTTGGTTTATGTACATACTCACAAGGAATATTATACTCATGGTAAGTCCTTGTTTTTTCGATAGGTTCCAATACACATAAGCCATTATTGCAATTATTACATAAGGTTCGCCTATAAATGAGAAAAAATTCATTAAAACATCCATAAATTTGGATGAAAATTTTTGCAAAAAGATAATCGGGGATTCAAACATAACTTAATCCGAATTTTAAAAACATTCAGGCCATGAATATAGAAATTTTAAGAGAATATTGCCTAAGCAAGGAAAACACTACTGAGGCATTACCTTTTGATGAAGATACGCTTGTATTCAAAGTGTATGACAAAATATTTGCACTCACCAATATTACTGGGCCACTTAGTATTAATCTCAAATGCAACCCTGAGAAGGCAGTAGAATTGCGCGAACAATACTCATGTGTAAGGCCAGGTTATCACATGAACAAAAAACATTGGAACACTGTAGATGTGGATGGTGCTGTGCCTGATATTATGATTTTTGAGTGGATAGATCATTCATATCAACTCATTCTGGCATCGCTACCAAAGAATAAGAGAAGTAGTAAATAATCACAGAATTACATACGCGGGTAAAATGCATCGGGTATATGATCTATTTTCATCCCGTTTCTGGTTTCTATTATGCTTATGATATCGAAACGTACTTCCAAATCTATTCCTTTGGCCTGTACATAGGCATTGGCAGCCTCAACTAACCATTTTTGCTTTTGCTTATTCACTGAGTCGGCCGGTTGCTGCACAGTGCTATAGCTGCGGGTTTTCACCTCGGCCACTACCAGTGTTTGTTTATCTCTGGCTACAATATCAAGCTCCAGATGCTTAAATCGCCAGTTGGTATCCAGTATTTCCATACCCAAGTGCAGCAAATGTTCTACCGCAGCTTTTTCTCCATTTTTTCCTAAGTTATTATGCTCAGCCATGTACTTAAGTCCTTTTATAAATCGTTATTAATTATTAATTTTGCAAAAATACCCACTGCACCCAAATGCCTAAACAAAATCTCTATATGTTCCAGCATTTTTTTATGTTTTTTATATTCCTATTTACCAACGAAACCAATACATACGCCCAAGATTTTGAAGGAAAAATATCCTTCGAGAAACAATCTACCACTGATACGCTTTATTATCAGTATTATGTTAAAGGAGACAAAATAAGATTCGAAGAGTTGAATAGAAACCGAAAAGTAATCAAATATTCGATCATCGATTTCAAAAACTTTAAAATGTTTGATATAAACCCCGATAGGAAAATTTTCATGCCGGTTTCCATTCAACCATATACCGCGCCTAAAGTGGAGGACTTGGAAATCATAAAGTCCGAAAATTTTCAAGTCATCAATGGTTACAAATGCCACCAATGGAGAGTAATAAACCGAACCAAAAATACCGACATTCAATACTGGGTTACCAAAGATAATTTTCTGTTTTTCAATGAACTCATACGCATTGTAAATCGTACAGACAAAAACACATTATATTATCTGCAAATACCCGACAATATCGGATACTTACCCATGCTTTCTGTTGAGCGGAGCTTATTGCGGGAGTTTCGTATGCAACTTACGGTAACCGAGATTAAAAAAGAAAATCTGGATGTGAGTATGTTTGAGTTACCTAAAGGATACACCATCTTTCAACACTAAATAAGTAATCTTATTCTTTTTTACTATTTCCTTATAAACCGATTCATCACTTTTCATACAAAATTGTAACTTCGTATGTTTAAATTTTGCGAAAAGAATAAAAATACAGCAATATACATACAATGAAAAATTTTAAGCGATACCTTGTTACCGCAGCGTTACCATATGCCAACGGCCCACTGCATATAGGCCACCTGGCTGGGGTATATATTCCTGCAGATATTTATGTTCGTTATTTAAGACTCAAAAAACAAGACGTTTTATATATCTGTGGTTCAGACGAACACGGTGTGCCCATAACTTTGCGTGCCCGCAAAGAAGGAACTACCCCGCAACAGGTAGTAGATCAGTATCATTCAATTATCGAAAAGTCTTTTCAGGAGTTTGGTATCAGCTTCGATATTTATTCGCGCACCAGCAAGCCTGTTCATCATCAGACAGCTTCTGAATTCTTCAAAACCATTCACGAGAAAAATGGATTTATAGAAAAAACCAGCGAACAGTATTACGATTCTGAAGCCAATCAGTTTTTGGCCGATAGATATATAATAGGTACTTGTCCGCGATGTGCCAACGAAAATGCTTATGGCGATCAGTGCGAAAAGTGCGGAACCTCACTCAGCCCTACCGAGCTTATCAATCCGCGCTCTGCCATCAGTGGTACTGCACCTATTCTCAAAGAAACATCGCACTGGTATTTGCCCCTCGATGAGTGGGAGCCTTTCCTGAAAAAATGGATACTTGAAGAACACAAAGAGTGGAAACCAAATGTATACGGTCAGTGCAAATCTTGGCTCGATGCCGGGCTTCTGCCTCGAGCTGTGAGCCGCGACCTCGACTGGGGTGTGCCTGTACCACTTGCCAATGCCGGTTCTAAGGTACTTTACGTTTGGTTCGATGCACCTATTGGGTACATTTCTGCCACCAAAGAACTTACACCCGATTGGGAAAAATACTGGAAAAGCGAAGATACCAGATTGATCCATTTTATAGGCAAAGACAATATTGTTTTCCATTGCATTGTATTCCCCGCAATGCTAAAAGCAGAAGGCAGCTATATTCTGCCCGACAATGTTCCTGCCAATGAGTTCCTGAACCTCGAAAATGAAAAAATATCTACTTCCCGCAATTGGGCAGTGTGGTTGCACGAATATCTGGCAGATTTTCCGCAAAGGCAAGATGTATTGCGCTACACTCTCACATCCATTGCTCCCGAAACATCGGACAATGATTTTACCTGGAAAAATTTTCAGGAGAAAAACAACAACGAGTTGGTAGCCATGCTTGGCAATTTCATAAACAGGGTAGTTGTACTCACCAATAAGTATTACAATGGCAATACACCTGAACTTGGTATACCCGATGCCAAAGACTTGGAAGTAATCAATACGCTTGAACAATTCAAAACCAACGTCGAAAAACTTATCGAAGAGTTCCACTTCCGCGATGCACAACGTGAAGCTATGAATATAGCTCGCCTAGGCAATAAGTACCTCGCTGAAACTGAACCTTGGCGCATTTTCAAAGAAAATCCCGAAAAAGTTGCAACTATACTAAATATCTGTATTCAAATTACTGCCAACCTGAGCATTATACTAGAGCCTTTCCTACCTTTTACTGTAGAAAAGATAAGGAAAATACTCAATATTGGCACTTTTGAGTGGAATGCCATTGGCAGCCATACACTCGTGCCTACAGGACACAAAATAGATGCAGCTCCCGAACTGCTGTTCTCCAAAATAGAAGATGCAGAAATTGAAAAACAAATTGAAAAACTTCAACTTAGCAAAATGAGCAATGCACCGATCGTTCCACAATTTCCCCCAGTAAAAGAGAATATAGCCTACACTGATTTTGAGAAGTTAGACATTCGCATAGGTACTATACTTGAGGCACAAAAAGTGCCGAAGGCCGATAAACTTTTACAGTTTCTGGTAGATAGTGGAGTAGATAAGCGTACCATTGTTTCCGGACTGGCACTTCATTACACCCCTGAGCAAATGGTAGGCAAAAAAGTCACCTTCATTGCAAACCTTGAACCTCGCAAAATAAAGGGGATTGAATCGCACGGTATGATACTTACTGCTGAATCTCCCGATGGTAAACTTGCTCTGCTCGCACCGGAGAGCGAAATACAAAATGGCTCGCTCGTAAAATAATACTCACTACACGGGTGTATTCGATATTATTCAGATAGGAAAATAAAAAAACTGTTTAATCATTTTTTTATTTTCCTATTCCTACGAACACCTATTGGAGTATTTTCATTGGTTTTTGTTGGTGTACGAATGATAGTTAGAAACATTCTTTTGTGTATTTGTCTGGCAGATAATTATGTAGAAAAAAGTGTTTTTTTAGGATCATCTAAAAAAAAATGTGTATTTTTAACCTGTTAAACTTTAAAAATATAAGGAAATGAGAATTTTTGCTCTTATCACCTCAGTAATCTTCCTCACGCTAATATCATGTGGTGGTGTGAAGGAGCGTAAAACGGATAGCGGTGGCTCTACTGTTGAGAATGTTACTAACTATCCTGATTATGATTCAGATTCATCTTTAGATTTGGATACCACAAGTGGATTGGCCGATTCTGAAAGTTTCAGATCTGATACCCTTGAAACTGCTGACGATATTCTCGAAAAAACCGAAATTGGTGGCGATGGATATGAGTCGAATAATAATAACAACAACACCGGTTCCAATTCTACAACTTTCAATAACAATACCGGAAACAACAACACTGGTAATAATACTACTACCAACAAAGACAAAACTACTACCGGTAATACTTATACTAATAACACTACTACCGGTAATTCTGGAGGTAATACTACCACCAAATCTGGCGACAATAAATCTACTATTAAGAAATCTACCACAAAAACCTATTATCTTATAGGAGGCAGTTTCAGAAAAGAGTCAAAAGCCAAGGTGTTAGTTCGTCAGTTGAAAAAAGAAGGATACACTGCCGAAGTTCTTCCGGGCGACAATGGTTACAACCGTGTAGCTGTTGCCAAATACTGGAAAAAGGAAGATGCTATGAAAAACTTACAAACATTGCGTCGTAAGTATACCAAGATGTCTTTCTGGATTCTTGCACATTAATTTAAGGCTTTGCTATTGAAGGGCTAAGAAACAACAAAAAACTCACGTGTTCTATCTAAAATAAAACGAAAGCCATCCTGAAATAGTTGCAGGGTGGCTTTTTTTTCAATGAATAGCTGTAGGGGGGGGAGAACTTCTTCAAGAAAAATCAATTTCCCCAATTTTGAAATACAAAGTATTGTTATTTGCATCTCATTTTCTTATTCATTTACTCATCATGGCTGCATTTTTGCTTTCGTTTTAGATGTGCAAATCCAATATTAAAGGCGGTATGAAAAAAAAATCTATTTGGGCAATTCTTTGTGTCTGGCTAGCTATAGGCACAGGGCTGAAAGCTCAACAATTGCTGGTTTCTCCAGAAGGTCTTTATTATATTATTCACCAGAATACCATAGAGCAGTATGATACTACCGGTAAACTGCTTTTCCAATTTTCTCAGGGGGGCCCAGAATCTATCAGCAATGCAGATGTTTCCGATCAGATGGATATCATTTTGTTTTACAAAGATCTACAGATGATAAGTGTCCTCAATCAGCGGCTTGCACTGCGTGCCGAGTCTGTATATTTGTCGAGCTATTCATGGTTCAGTATATCAGCTGTAGTTGGTGCTCCTTCAGTTGGATATTGGATTTACGATAGTTGGAATCAAAAACTAATTCTGCTCGATTATCATTACCGCGCTGTGGCTACAACGGGCTGGCTAAGGCTGCTTCTGAAGCAAAATGAAACACCACGAGGCATATATAGCACGCTCGATAGGGTAGTATTGCATTTTCCGTCTACCGGAATTCTTATTTTCAACTCATCTGGCCAATTGGCCGACCAGATACCCTCTGCTGAAATTGGAAACATATATCTGAACAACAACAATCTATACTATACTGTGGGCAACCGCATCTGGAACTACAACATCAGCACCAAACGCCGCAGTCTGCTACCTTTAGAAATGCCCGAAGGCGCATCCGAGTTTGGGGTGTCCAATGGAATGCTTTACACATGGCTTGGCGATAAAGTAAGCTTGAAGGAAATTCCGTAAAATTCTTCATTGTCGAATCAATTTCCTTATCAACATGTTTTTTTCGGGATTGTGTTTCTTGAAAAAATGTTTTACTTTGTCTCAAATTTTAGGGGTAACAGTAAGCGTATTGCCAAACCCCTGTTGTATTAATAATTTGTGACATGAAACCTTTACACATTGCTATTGCCGGTAATATTGGAAGCGGAAAAACCACACTTACAACATTACTCTCTAAACATTACGGTTGGATTCCCAACTACGAAAAAGTAGACGATAACCCGTATCTGGTAGATTTTTACAACGATATGGAGCGTTGGTCTTTTAATTTACAGATTTACTTCCTCAACAACAGGTTTCAGCAAATTGTAGATATTCGTAAGTCCGAAACCACTGTTATACAAGACCGCACTATATACGAAGATGCTACCATATTTGCGCCTAATCTATTTGATATGGGGCTTATGAATAAGCGTGATTTCGATAATTACACCACTTTGTTCAACCTCATGACTTCGCTCATTGGGCCACCTGATTTGCTCATTTACCTCAAAGCATCTGTTCCGAAACTGGTAAGCCAGATACAAAAGAGGGGACGAGCTTACGAGCATAGCATACGCATAGATTACCTCACACGCCTCAATGAGCGTTACGATAGCTGGATTGGTGGATATACCCTGGGGCCATTGCTCATAGTAGATGTTGATAATATGAATTTCTACGAAAACAAATCGGACTTGTCGACCATAGTAGACCGAATTGAAAGCAAACTGAACGGTATATTCTGAAAGGCATCATGCAAATAGAATGTATAGTAGCAGTTTCCGAAAATCATGTGATAGGCATAAACAATACATTGCCCTGGCGCTTGCCTGCCGATTTGAAGCATTTCAAAAATATTACCATGGGGCATCCCATAGTCATGGGCAGACGTACTTTCGAGTCGTTGCCAGCGGGGCCGCTGCCCGGAAGGCTCAATGTGGTACTTAGTCACAGCAACTATGCAGTACCCGAAGGTGTACTTCTTTGCAACTCTATTGAACAAGTGTTTTTAGCATTAAAAGATCAGGCAAAGATTTGTGTGATAGGGGGAGCCAGTTTGTTTCAGGCATTCATGCCTTATGCACACATACTGCATCTTACACGCATACACCAGCGTTTCGATGGCGATACCTATTTCGACCTGGCACAAATGGGAGCTTGGGAGTGTATAGATAAGCAAAAGCACGAGCCCAATGAAAAAAATGTATATTCTTATACCTTCATCACATATGCCAATGCGGCACCAAGGGCTTGGAATATGTAAAACCAATTGCGTTCTTTTTGGCTGCCGGAAACAGAATATTGTTGAGTATGAGCCTATAGCCGGGCGAATTTGGGTACAAGTTGAGGTCGGTAGGTGGATCGAGCACAAAGTGTTGGTAGTCCTCGGGGTCGTGGCCGCCGTAGAAAGTCCATGTGCCATTGCCCAACTCACCATGTATGTAGCGGGCCTCTTTGGCTGCTTTATTTTCACCCATGATCAGAACCTCTGGCTTTATCACTTCTTTTCTGAACGATGTAGTTTGCCCCAGAAATCCATTGATGATGCTGGTGTGGTTTTGGCAAAGCATGGTAGGCACTGGGTCCCACTTAGCAGAGAACTCAAAGAGTGTAAAGTAGTCTTCTTCCTTACGCACAGTGCGAGTGAGGGTCGCATCAATGTCTGCAAATTCGTATTCGGTGGGGTTGCGGCTCAGCGTGAAATTGCGGAAGGCCAACGGCAAAGTGAAATCGAGTTTCGATTGGGCTGCAGGGTCGGCAGGGTCGCCATCAAACATAGATTCGCAAATATCGGTATTGGTGGCGGCCAGCGAAATATCGAACGAATCGGTTGCTGAGCACATCGCAAACAGAAAACCACCATTCATCACATATGATCTGATAGACTGTGACACAAAAAGTTTCAGTTTACTCACTTTATTAAATCCCAATTTGTAGGCCAGTTGTTCTTGGTCGCGCTGCGCTTCCTGGTACCAGGTAGCATAGCGGTAGCTTGCCCAAAATTTCCCATACTGCCCCGTAAAATCCTCGTGGTGCAGGTGTAACCAATCGTATTTAGAAAGCTCTCCGTTTACTATTTCTTCGTCGTATATTATATCGTAAGGTATTTCAGCATATGTGAGCGCCAAGGTTACTGCATCGTCCCAAGGCTGCGCTGTCTTGGGGGAGTATACAGCTATCTTCGGTGCCTTTTCGAGTTTCACTACATCCATATTTACTTCCGGCTGGCTTATTTCGTCTACTAAAGCCAGAGCCTGCGCATCGGCAAGTATCTCGAAACCTACTCCACGTATCTGACATTCTGCCTCCAAATCTGAACTATGTTGTATCATGAAACTTCCACCCCTATAATTGAGTAGCCATTGCACTGTACCTGAGTTCTGAAGAGTCCAGTATGCTATGCCATAGGCTTTGAGGTGGTTTCGCTGTGTATCGTCCATAGGTATAAGCAAATACGAGGCCATTGCAGGCTTAGAGGCCATTGCAAGTATAGCTAGAAGCAGTAAGAATATGTGTGTTCTGAAAACTTTCATGAGCCCTGATATTTATTCTACATGCAAACGTTTTTTTGCATGAAATATTCCGTAAAAGAAGTTAAATTTATCAAGGAAATACACATTTTACTCTTTTCCTGTATGAAAAAATATACCATTGGTTTTATCGTGTTTATTATGAGCATAGCTGCCTTTAGCCAAACTACCCTCAAGATTACCGCATGGCCTGATTATACTCCCACCGATGCTGTTTTTTATGCTGCAGGCTCTTTCAATAACTGGAATCCTGCCGACTCGGCGTACAAGTTTACTTATAAATACGACCGCAGCTACGAGTTGGTTGTTCCAGGAAACGCTGACTTCGAATATAAAATAACCCGGGGTAGCTGGACTACTGTAGAATGCGATGAGCGGGGCGCCGACATACAAAACCGCTCAGCCAAAGCTGGCAAAAGCAAACCGCAGAAACTTAAAGTGAGAGGCTGGGTTGACCATTTCCGAAGCAAACCAGATACCACACGGTCTGCCAACGTGCACATTATAGATTCTGCGTTTTACATACCACAATTGCAAAAGAGTCGCCGCATCTGGATTTATTTACCCCAGGAGTATACGGCTTCCGGGCTTAGTGGGGCGTAGACGAAGCATTTGACTCGGCAGCAGTTTACAATTTGCCTCAGTGTATAGTGGTGGGTATAGACAATGGTGGCGATAGCCGTATTGCAGAATACACGCCCTGGGCTCACCCCAAGCATGGTGGCGGCCAGGGCGATGCTTATATGCGTTTTATCACACAAACACTTAAGCCTTACATTGACTCTGCTTACCGCACCCGCCCGCATGCTCGCTACACCGTGTTGGGGGGGAGCTCGCTGGGTGCGCATATAAGTCTGTATGGAGGTCTCAAGTATCCCGATGTCTTTGGCAAGTTGTTGCTTTTTTCACCTGCTTTTTGGATAAATCCGGAAATATACCGCATGATTGATACTTTGAAGTTTGATACCAAACCCGCTATTTATATGATGGGGAGCCATAAAGAGGGCATGCTCATGATGCTGGATATGCAACATATGTACAAATTATTACTTGAAAGAGGCTGGATCGAAGACCAAAATCTGATAAAAGTTGAGCGAAAATACGGTGAACACAAAGAATGGTTCTGGCGCAAAGAGTTTCCGGAAGCAGTGCGTTGGTTGTTTTTGCACAATGAGTGATTCTGCTTTCGTTTATTTCTTTTTATTTCGCATTTCATGTATATTGGAGCCCAAGCAGCGGAATAAGAATATTGCAGGTTTTTGGTGTCAATACATGTATTATTTGTATATTGTATCATCTGCACCAATCAGGGCAATCAGTAATACTGGGTTATTATGTTGAAAAAGAAATTCTCGAAAGTGAAGCCGGGGCTGAGCCACCGGAATGTGATACGAAACAGACTCATACTAGGAGTTAGTTTAATTGGTATTTTGGTTTTTGCCAGCAGTGTTTCTATATACAAGCTTATTGCCAACCTGCACGAGGAGTTCAAGCTTTCAATGTTGAATCAGGCTCAATACCACCGTGCCACCGAAATACGACTGGCCGATGAGCTACTCACACGTAGCCTAAAAAGCTATGTTCACACCGGCGATACTGCCGACTTGGCCGTGTACGACCACTATTCGCTGATGCTCGATACTTTCGTACAAGAGGCCATTGCCGAAAGCAATAATCCCGAAATGCAAAAGTTTTTTGTATTGCACGACTCAGCTAACCAGCAGTTGGTTCTGCTCGAAAACAAAGTATTGGAGCTCAAAGCAGATTCCGCTCACCAGGAATGTCTGAAGATACTCAATGGCCCGGATTATGCCAAGTGGAAAGAAATGTACGCAACAGCCATCGAGGGTTTCTATAAATACTCGTTCGCACAGTATGCCTCTACCCGAATGGCTGTGCAGGGATCCATCAATTTTATGCGAAGATATACCATATACTTATTCTTGGGTGCATTGCTACTTATAACTATGCTTGTATATACAGTATATTATCTGGTGAAAAATGTATTCAACCCCATACGAAGGGTAGCCACACTTACGCTTGATATTGCCGATGGGCGACTCGATGTTGATGTGCAAGTGCAAAATAAAAACGAGATAAGCGAAATAACAGATGCGCTTAACACTATGGTGAATAAGCTGAGACATATTTTAGGCCAAATAATAAACCAAACTGCGGAGCTCAACACATCGAGTCAAAGCGTAGCCCGCGCCGCTGCTCAACTTGCTGAGGGTGCCAATAAGCAGTCGTCGGCCGCTGAGGAAGTAAGCACTTCTATTGAAGAATTAACTGCCTCTATCAGCACAGTTACCGATCATGCGCAGGTTTCTGCAAAACGTTCTGAGAAAACTACACTGGCTCTAAGCAATGTGAGTTCGTCGGTGGAGGCTACTATCAGTGCCCTCCAAAACATAGTGCGTGATATAGATGTAATAAATGAAATAGCCAATAAAACAGACTTGCTTGCTATAAATGCTGCAATTGAAGCTGCGCGTGCAGGCGAGGCAGGAAAAGGATTTACCATAGTGGCCACAGAAATACGCAAACTAGCCATGAAAAGCCTGAAAGCTGCTAAAAAAATCAATGAAGTTTCTGCTGAGAGCTTGCTTATTGGCAACAGTTCGGCCTCTATGCTTACAGAGTTTATAGGAAATATGCAAGGTATCATAGAGTCGGTGAGTGAAATATCGTTACAAGCAAGCGAGCAGATGAGCGGTGTATCACAGATAAATGCTTCGGTAGCGCAACTCACTGACGTGGTGCAGCAGAATGCAGCCTCCGCCGAAGAACTTTCGGCTAGTTCTGATATGATGAAAGAACAAGCCAGCCAACTGCGCAACTCAGTCGATTATTTTGTGCTTACCAGTGCCAACGAGGATTCCTATGAGCGCAATTTACTAATTGAGAAAATTAAAATACTCAATTTGCAATTGGCTAACTTTGATGATGCAGCGAATGATGAAAGGTAATGGATAATGGAGAATGCAGAAATAAGCGTTTTGATTATTATTTGATTGTGGAATATTTTGAAAATGGGTTTAAACTACTTGCGCAAATAGCTATGTTCATATCTGGCTAAGCTTGTGGTCTTGTATTTTGCAATACAACATTGAATTATAACTAACCTCTCTTCATCTTTCTCATTTAGATAAAAAGACCTATCTTGCGTTTTGATTTTTGGGAGATGTTGTATTTATATATTATCAAATTCAAATTTCCTTAACTTCTTATACTAATGGTTTTTTTTAATGCTTATGGCATACGATATAAATATTCGAGAAGAAGAACTCAAGAACAAAATAGCAAATGACTATTTCTGGCTTTACGACAATACCAGAATCATAGGGAACGTAGATTTTTGTGTATCTATGCACAAGAGCGGAAGCCAGATAAATGAACAAGAGAGTCTTTTATGGGCAGAAGCTAAGAAAGGAATATCTGATATTTATAAATCAGTTACACAGTTGATACTTACCATAGGAAAAGCCCGGACTTTTGATAAGTATTTGCCACCTTTGATGCTTGGGGCCTTCGATTCTGAAAAAATAGCGTTTATACAATACAACGATATTCAGGATGTTTTTTATCAGAATGATTTCAATTGGAATGTTACACCCTCCAATTATGAAACCAAGGAGTTTAAAATAGTTTTGGAAAAAGTTCAATTCGTTTTAAGCAAGAATACACGCTTGTATTATTATGGCAAAGATGAAAGAGAATTACATAAGTTTATAAAAGCAAACTTTATAGTTGGGAAATGGGGGATTACGAAGAACAGAATAGATAAGACCAATTTTATAGTTATTTACAACAAATGGCTTCAGGAAGTAAAACCAAGTATAGCTGCCAACTGGGATATTGCCAAGAAAAAAGGAGTGATAGATGGTGACTTTTATTTAGCCGATTTGCTTTCGGAAGATAACATCACGCTGAAAGATAAACTATTTGTGGTTATCAAGTCTACCAGATACGAATTGAACAGACATTTAGACGAGTGGGGAGCATTCACATCGAGCAGTGTAGAATTCAACGACGGGCAAAAAGCCCACAATCTGTTTTGGAACAAATATGAGCGCCCACCCAAGGAAGAATATTGGGACTATATAGTAGAACGTCGCGATTTGCTCGTGCCGCAAGATGTGCGCGAGCGAAAGGGAAGTTTCTTTACGCCCCAAATTTGGGTCGAGCTTTCGCAAAAATACCTTACAGATGCACTTGGGCTCGATTGGCAAGACGAATATTATATATGGGATTGTGCATCAGGTACCGGCAACCTGCTCAATGGACTTACCAATAAATACAATATTTGGGCATCTACCCTCGATAAGCAAGATGTTGATGTGATGAAAGATCGCATACGCAACGGTGCCAACCTGCTCGAAGACCATGTTTTCCAGTTCGACTTCCTAAACGACGATTTTACGAAACTACCCAAGCCATTGCAAGATATCATAAACAACCCTGCCAAACGTAAGAAATTGGTAGTATATATAAACCCGCCCTATGCAGAA
>JAIFMY010000069.1 GCA_020048155.1 Bacteroidota bacterium | reverse complement strand
CAGGATTGAGGGCAGTAGATACATTACCCCATTCTTCATCCCAGTTTCCGGGATCTCCATAGCTAGCAGCAGAAGCAACATATGTGCCTACCCAAGGTGCAAGCGGCCCTGGATTGAAAGTAGTGATGGTTCCAGTTGACGCCAATGGATTTGCTTCACCTACTGAAGGTGTTCCCATTTTGTATTTTACAGTGAACACAATACCGGGAGTTACAATATCACGATTGAGAACTAGTTTAATAGACCCACTGTTGGTCCCTTTTGCAATTACGAAGCCACCGCCTTCAACAATAAGCGCGCCTTCGGGTAGGGTTGTGGAGGTAACCTCAAAAGGAATTGAAATATCCTGACTTACATTGCCACCCCATACTACTACAGCAATTTCGAAGGTAGTAGTAGCTACATCGGTTTTTACCACGACAGTAGGATTTGGACTACCAAGATTGTATGTGAGTGGAAGATTGGCTGAATTGGGGTCAATAGTATCGTACATCAACTCCCTCTTGTCGCACGCTCCAAACAGGAACAATGCTACCAGCGATAAGGTATATAATTTATTTATGAATTTCATAATTTAAAAATCTATTAGAGTTTAAGAAACCATTATTTATCCCACCAAACTTTGTCAAACATTGTGGCAGCTGGAGTATTATCATTATATGTAACTTCTTCCTGCGAATATGGGTAACGAGTAGGAGGAGTAGTACTTGAAGCACCAGTAACAGCAACTAGTATAGTTGGAAAACCTGTCCGACGATAATCACTGAAGGGTTGAAGCTGACCAAAGTTGGCAACATACTTCTGGGTGATTATCATTTCGAGGGTAAGGGTAGCCTCAGTAACATTATTGATATTGGCATCTAACCAAGCTTGATTTGCACTGCCAGTAACATTGTTAACAGATTCAGCTACACCTGCTTGAAAAGCAGCTAAAGCTCCAGCTTTGTCACCGGTATTGAATTTTGCTTCAGCCTCAATGAATTTAAGCTCAGCATAAGTCATGAAATACACTTTTGCGTCAGAGGCAGCTACGTATGCCCCAGGTGCAGAAACTGCAGATGGTTCTGCTTGCGATCCTGGTACGCTTCCGAAATATTCACCACCAGCAGTTGCAGCAGCATAGAAAGATAAGCGAGGATCTGTATTTGTTTTGAGGAAATTGATAAAAGTAGAAGACATAGCCATATCACCTCTTTGATCCATAAACTGTCTCAATGGGCTTTTTTCTGAGTCATTTACACCAAATTTAAATCCAAAATTCTGAGCATTAGATGTGAATGCTTTATCTAAATTTGCAAGAGCAGCTGTGTATGCAGCAGCACCATTTACGGCTGAAAGCTGAAGAGCATACCTGGCTTTTAGGCTATAGGCCGCTTTTATCCAATTTGCAGCATTGTTTGCATACATCATATCACCTTTCAGTGCTATTTTGTTATTGGTGTTACTTAAGTTTGCTATAGCAGAATCAAGTAAGGTATTCATAGCTTTGTAAATATCCTGTTGAGAATCAAATTTGGGCATCAAAACTTCAGGATTCAGGGCATCAGAGTATGGAATATCTCCCCATAAATCAGTAAGATAACCAAGGGTAAGAGCGGTTAAAACTTGGCCTACACCCTTGAAATGATACGCATTCTGCTCGGTTGCTTTATCTATCAGAATTTTGGAGTCTGAAAGTATTGTGGCATACGCAGTATTCCATAGGTTGTTGCAATCGGCACCACTATATATATAAGTAGCTTCAGCATGCGATTGTCGGGCTATTCCATCCATATATTGCATCCAGTTGTTGGTGGTACGCACTACATCATTTCCACCTAAATTGTAACCAACATTTGCCTGAATAGAAGGTAATATATAACTCAGCGGCACATCTGCCGGGCTATTTGGATCTACGTTTATATCAGTGTCTATCCAGTTGCTGCAGGATACTACACTAAATAAAAGCGTGATAACTATTATTATTTTACTTATTTTTCTCATAATGTTCAAAATAGATTAGGAAGTTGAATTAAAAATTAACCTTAACACCGAAACTAACGGTTTTGGTACCTGGCATGTTGAAGTAATCCATACCTTGAGCATTGTCTGCACCAAGCAAGCTTGTCTCAGGATCAACACCTGAATATGGTGTGTTTACCCATAAGTTGCGGCCTTGAGCAAAAACTCTGATTTTCTCAATCGGACCAAGACGTTTTGTATACGTATAACCCAGAGTGATGTCACGAAGGCGAACCCAACCAGCATTTTCAACAGCCGATGAAGTAGCACCGTTTCCAAAGTTACTACCTTCTTTGGTGTACCAAGCTTGGGAGTTAACAACAATGATGTTGTTAGCATCTCCATCGGTAACTACTTTTCCATTGGCAACATATCCCAACACGCCATCATATTTTACTAAGTTTTCTTTTGGAGTTTTTGAAAAATCAATTGCACCAGTAGGCAGATAATACACCTCGCGGTTTTCAGTTTCAATTGAGGTACCGAAGTAGTTCATTGCAAAACGAGTACCATTGTACATCAGTCCACCTTTTTTAATATCAATAAGGAACGAGAAATCAAATCCTTTGAACATGAAAGTATTGGTAACGTTGGCAGTCCATTCAGGATTTACTGTACCCAGAGATACCATTTTAGATCTGTCTGTCATAGGGAAACCATCCGGATAATTGTCATTTGGGTTGTTATTTATAACGAGTGGTTCATCGAGTGTTGTTTTACCATCACCATTAGCATCGTACCTGAAAAAATCGTACCCATAAATACTGCGGTACTCTTCGCCAGCCACTGCACGAATCTGAGGATCTGTAAAACCTCCTAAGAATACATTCTCAATGCCTTCAGCAAGTTCGGTTACAGGGTTTTTGAACTGTGTAAAGTTTGCAAGTATATCCCAAGTAAAGCTTGTTGTTTTCACTGGTGTTACACCGAGCGACAACTCAACACCATAAGACTCCATCTTGGCTGCATTCATATACATAAATCCAAAACCTGTAGAACGGGCAATTGGTACACTCAACAAAAGGTCATCGTTGAAGTTATGAAAATAACTAGCATCTATGGTTACCCGATTGTTGAACATACGCAAATCGATACCAAACTCATAAGTGGTTTGTTTCTCGTGCCTCAGGTCAGGGTTACCCATTACATCCCCCAGTGAATAACCTGTATTTCCTAACAGTGGGAATACATTGCCATCAGTCCAGCCATCTCCTGTACTAGCTTGTACAAATGAGTTCGCAGTGGAATAAGCTGAAGCTATATTTGCAGTAACAGCATATGACGCACGCAACTTACCAAAATTGAGGATATTGTTATCTTTGAGCGGACCAAGTTCTGAGAATACAAAACCAAGACTGGCTGAAGGATAGAAAGCCGATAAATTAGATTCGGGCATAGTGGTAGACCAATCGTTACGACCGGTGAATCCAAGGTAAATCATATTCAAAAAATCGAAATTTATATCCCCATACACGGCCTGTGTTCTATAGTTAGACATTGAGGCACCTGTGGTTTGGTCAGCGGTATTTGAAAGCTGCGAAAATTCGGGAATAGAAAGACCGTTGGCAGTACCATATACATTTTTGCCGAATGAAGAATACAAGTTGTGTCCTAACACCGCTGACATTCCAAAACTCTCGGTAAATTTGTAATTGAAATTGGCAATAAAGTCAGAGTTGAAAACCCTTCCGAAGTAGGAATACTCGGTAAGTTTACCTGCAGGAACTGCACGAGAACCAACTGCAAGATAGTCAGTATAACGACGGTTATACCAGTCGATACCATTATTGAAAGTGAAAGTAAGCCAATCTGTAGCTTTGTAACGAATTACAGAGCTACCAATGAAACGGTTTACATCGTCATTGAAATAGTTTTCATAAGCAGTCCAGTAAGGATTGTCATATCCACCACCATTGCGATAAGTACGCTGTCCACCATCTGGCATTTTCCAGAAAGTATCATCATCTGAACCATCTCCATTTTGGTATGAAGGCGGTGTACGGAGTAAGCCTAACATTACACCAGATACGTTTGAACCCTGCTGAATAAAATTACCATTGGAATTGATGAAGCTCATATTGGCACCCACATTTAATTTAGAAGTAAGGTTAGATTCAGCATTTAATTTGGCAGTAGTACGAGAGAATTTATTGTTTGGAATAACACCTTCCTGAGTACGGTTACCAATAGAAAAATAATATTTGATATCGTTGTTTCCGCTGGCTACACTTACGTTGTTATCGAAAGTAAGACCTGTTTGGAAAAAGTCGTATTGATCAAACGCTTTTGCAGGTTCAAGATTTTGAGTTGGATAGTCTGCTTTGCGCACCAATGCCAGACCTTGGTTGTAAATATTTGCAGCCGTAGG
Organism: Bacteroidota bacterium; assembly: GCA_020048155.1. Lineage (GTDB taxonomy): Bacteria > Bacteroidota > Bacteroidia > Bacteroidales > DYOH01 > JAIFMY01. Next base: position 8,361 of record JAIFMY010000069.1, on the reverse strand, counting down.
AAGGTAAACTAAGTCGGAAATTTTTGGTCCCCATGAGTTTGCATTGCCATAAATATAGTTTCCGTTTAACCCCTGTGCAAATTTCTTTTGCATACCCGGAACTTGCGAGATTTGGTCGATGGCTAAAGTAGATGAAAAAGCTATATCGAGCGCAGATTTTTCGCTACCTCTTTTGGTTGTAATTACAATAGCTCCGTTGGCAGCCTGTACACCATAGAGTGATGTAGCTGCCCCACCCTTTAGAATGGTCATGGTTTCAATATCTTCAGGGTTAAGGTCAATACTACGACCTGAAGTAGCAACACCATCAACAGCACCACCACCACCACCGGTAATGACAGGCATACCATCCACTATAAAAAGTGGCTGGTTGTTTCCGGTTAGCGAAGCGGCACCACGTATAGTAACATACGAAGAAGCACCAGCAGTACCACCAGAACTGTTTACTTGCACACCAGCTGTTCGCCCGGATAATGCATTGATAACATCTGTGTTGTTTGATTCAGTGAGCGTTTGGTTGTCTACAGACTGTACCGAGTATCCCAACGCTTTTTGATCGCGCTTGATACCAACAGCAGTAACAACTATGTCGCCAACTAGTAAATCTTCCGTTTTGAGCGAAATATTTACAACATTACCTGTAATCTCAACCTCTGCAGTTGTCATACCCACAAAAGAGGCAATGAGTGTAGTATACTCGTTTGGCACTGCCAAAGAATACTTACCATCTAAGTCTGTAATAGTTCCCAGACCAGTAGCATCTTTCACTCTGATTGAAACACCTGGAAGAGGCATTCCGTCATCAGCACCGGTAACAATACCGGTGATATTTCTTTGAGAATAGGCCATGCCCGCTCCCAAGAAAAGCATTAATAAAATAAAAGCAGTTAAACTTCTCATAATAAGTAGTTTAGATTAATGTAAAGGTTAAACATATATTAACATTCTTGATTATAAAAATATAATAAGAATAATCAAAATTAGCACCTAATTTATAATTTTATTAAAAATGTTAATAAAAATATAATAAAGCAAAAATATAAAATTTACTGACATTGTAAATATTTTTCGACCAAATTTCGAATTTCGTCGTTTTTATTGTACAATTTTTCACTTAAATCTTTATCGTTAAATGATTTAAGCTGTCGGATAAATCTATCGATTGTGCCTGAAGGGAAGATTCCATTGGCTTCGAACAACGTGCGACTAGAGTCCAATTTTTCGGCTGATTCGTAGCAGCTATATGGCAAATGCTTGAGCCCGGCTAGCTTCTCCTTGTGCTTTGGATCAAATATATTTACATCTACATACAAACTGTTAGCTACTTCCAACGCATCGGGCATTGTTAAACCCTTGTTAACAGCAACAGCGATTCCTGCAAGCAAATGATACACATCCGCCGAACCATCGGGCGAACGCAGCTCGCAGGTTTGCTTACCGGGTATGTAAGGTATGGCTTCTACTTGCTGCGGATTTGCATCTTTTATCATGCTGGTTTTTGCAATCCAGCCCAGTGGTACGCGTACCAATACCGAGCGGTTTCTATCGCCCCAGCATATATTGGTAGGTGCTTCTTGGTGAGGTACCAAACGCAGATAGGAGGTAGGAATGGTATTTCCGAATGCAGTAAGTGCACCTGCTGCCTCTAGCAATCCTGCTATCATTTTACGAGCCAAGTTGCTAAGGCCATCATTTTCAATCATTAGGTTTTCGCCATTCTTTTCGAGCAGCATGTGTATGTGCAATCCACTGCCGGCCTTACCAACAGTAATTTTAGGTGCAAAACTTATATTTACCCCATATTTTTTACCAAGCATCCGCAATACCCATTTGGCTATTACCAATTGGTCGGCAGCATCTTCTATATCTACAGGAAGAAATTCAATTTCATGCTGTTCATATTCTTCAACTTGCGATTTGAAATTACCAACTTCCGAATGTCCATATTTAATTTTTCCTCCGGCTTGTGCTATCAATTTCATGGCTTCTACCCGCAAATGCTCCCATTTGGCATATGGTTGCGAAAGGTGATACCCTTTCTGATCCATGGCGGGATAGTTTTCATTTCGGGGGCTTATTACATAATACTCCAGTTCTCCCATAGCCTTCAGGTTCAAACCTGTAGTCTTTCGGAAATGAGTGATGGCTTTGCGCAAAATATGCTCGGGAGCACTTTCTAGGGGTATGCCATCGCGGGTATAGAAAGAACAAAGCATATCCAAAGTGGGTTCCACCTCGAATGGGTTTACAAATGCAGTCTTGAAGCGAGGTATCACATACAAATCGCTGGAAGCGGCCTCTATGTATGAAAACAGACTCGAACCGTCGACCCTTTCACCTGTGGCAAGTATAGATTCCAGATAAGCTTTGCTATGTATTACAAAGTTGAGGGTCTTCAATTTCCCATCTTCTGCAACATACCTGAAATTTAGCATTCTGATTCCGTTATCTTCTACAAAATGAATGATGTCTTCCCTTGTAAATTCGCCCGATGGCTTATTCAGGTACTGAACCAATTTGTTTGGATTAAGTTTTACTTCTGATTCGTTCATATTAAACAAGTGTGCGTTATTATATATTTGGTATAAAAAAATTTCTTCCTTTATTCAAACGTTTGCAGCAAATTTAAATCAGAGATTGTGTGCTAAATATGACATTAACTATCTTTGAAACAATTTTTACAACATATTTTTTGGTAACTTTTGAAATAAATATATGCCGGCTTTAGTAGTTAGCGACCTGGATGGCACCTTGTTGAACGATGAGGGGAGAATAAGCGGGAAGGATTTTTCGACCCTTCTAAGGTTTAGAAAAAAAGGGATAATAGGGGCTATTGCTACCGGACGCAATCTGAATAGCTGCAGGCAGCTGCTCCCAGATGACTTTCCGATTGAATATCTTATATTCTCAAATGGTTGTGGTATCATGCATTGGCCTTCAAAAGCAATTATCTCAGCTCATAGCCTTTCCTCGGAAACTGTACCTTTAGTTTTCGATGTACTCAAAGGCAGTAATTTCGATTTTTTCGTTCATTCTGTTATTCCCCAAAATCACATGTACCGATTTCATCAGTACGACCGTGCGAATGCGGATTTCAATTTGCGAATGAATAGAAGTTTGAATTTTGTACTTGGTGAAATGAATGAGCATACACTGAATGAAGGCTATAGTCAATTTTTGGCAATAATATCGCCTAATACTCCTATGCCAGAGTTTGACGAACAGGTACACAGGCAATGCAGTGTTATAAAAGCCACCTCGCCACTCAATGGCACCAGCAAATGGCTGGAGATTTATCCGGAAAATGTGTCGAAAGGTTATGCATTAAAGACAGTTTGCAGGCTAACAGATTGCCACTTGGAGCAAACGTATGCATTAGGCAACGATTTCAACGATATCTCGATGCTTGAAATTGCTGCCTATGGTCATCTGGTGAAGAATGCCACTGCTGAGCTTATTGGTATGTTCAATCCAATTGTTTCAAACAACGAAAATCCGCTAAGTGCATTGGCTAAAAACCACAAATTGTTATAGTTTTACTTCACCCCATATTTTAACATTGAGTCGCATATCGTGGGTAATATCGGTAAATGCTTGCAGTTTATCGTATATTATTTCTATTGTTTCACGGTTGTTGATCTTGCGAAATATATTTGGTCTCAGAAAATCAGTTTCATAGGGTACAGCCAAGAAAAGTTTGTTGTGGATGAAAGCTATGCGTATTTCATTGTTGAGTCTTTTTTGCAACTCGCGAATTTTAAGCACTAAGCTGGTTGAAAGGATATACCGCGCCTCTATCTGGTCGGTGGAATATACTGCGAATTTCTTTTCAAATTCATTGTCTTCAAATTTTACGAGTTGCATTCCGGGCTGGCTCAACACCTCGTTTACCATTTCGCCAAAATTGAACCCAAGTATTTGGCGCGCATAGTCCGGTAATATCACAGTTCTCCCTTTAAAACTTTTATTGAAATTGGTTACATAAAAAATTCCATTGAAAATTTCCTTTATTTCAATTTCGGTTTTTCCTTGGCTTTTCTTCACATTTTTCACCTTCGCTTTCAGTTGGCAAAACTGAAACAGACAGTCGTCAACAATCCCCTCTACCAAGCTATCACCCTTATAGCTATACATGGTTTGGTACGTAAAAAGCTGACTTTCGTCGAAAGCAGTTTGTTCAATAAACTTATCGGGTGAGTATACAAAATCTGGATTAATGGCATGTATAAGCTCAGGTATTACCTTTTGCTTGTATTTGGTGTAAAATGTATTTTCGAGATATTTAAAAAGACTACTAATCAGGAATATTGCAAGTAGACCGAAAACACTGAGTGCCCATTTTATCGCAAATAAAAAATTTAATTCGCCCTTCAGATAATTGTTTCCCAAATAATAACCCGCCAGCATAACTACAAAAGTAAGCAAGCCGCCAACCATGTTCAAAGCCTTGGCATTTTTCAAAGAAGAGATCTCATAAGCATCGCTCAGGCGCTTAACTTCTTTGCGAACGATTGAAAACATAATAATGCCAAGTACCAAGATAAAAAAACTGAGGCCAACATAGCCTACTACTCCAAAATCGTCGAAAAAGAATATGCTCAAAAGCCCTAGAAAAAGACTCACAAAAAAAATAATACCAGCTACTAAAAAAATACGACTGATAATGGCGCACAATACAGGCCAAAGCTTATTTCTTTCAAAATTATCAAGCTCTTGTTGTAGTTGGTATGAGATTGTAATTGGCATAGAGTTAATAAGTATATCGTTTGTACTAATATACAATTTTTTAGTTAATGTTTGAAAATAACATTCAATTTTATTATCTTACCTAATATTTACAACTCTTAAAAACCAATTATATATGATTAGCCCTTCAGTTATAGTTATTTTTGGTCTGTTGCTTATTGTAGTTATATCGTTTATACTGATATATAACTCTTTGATAAACAGAAAAAACCAGGTAGAAAATTCACTAGGCAGCATAGATGCCATGCTTAAAAAAAGATATGATTTAATCCCCAATCTGGTAGATACAGTAAAAGTATTTATGGCCCATGAAAAAGGAGTATTTGAGTCGTTGACCCAATTGCGAACTAATGTATACGGCAACAAAGCAGAAGACAAAATAAAACTCGATGGTGAAATGAGCCGTGTCTTGGGCAATTTTTTTGCAGTTGCCGAAAGTTATCCGGAGCTCAAGAGTTCTAATAATTTCCTGCAACTACAAGCAGCCTGGAACGAGACCGAAGAACAGCTTTCTGCCGCGCGCAGATTTTATAACTCTGCAGTTACCGATTACAACAATGCAGTAGAGATGTTTCCGTCCAATATAGTTGCAAAAATACTGCAATATGATCGCCATCAAGTTTTTACTGCAACCGAGGCTGAAAGAACTAATCCTTCAGCCAAAGAGTTGTTTGGTAAAAAGTAGAATTAATAGTCATTGGTGTTTAAAAATCATCTGGACGCTCAAATATTAAAATTGCAGGTGCTCTGCCCTTCAACTTAAATTTTTTGGCCATTGGATGCCGTTTTTTAATGGGATAATTATTGTTATCCAGTCCAACCCATATTTGAGAGGATGTAAGCATAAGGGCTTCTGCAATTCCATAACGCTTATTATGCGATTTGTACAAGATCAATTCCTTTTTATTATTATTCATGTACCCTGCAAATGAATATGCTTTCACTTCAGAAGTTTGCAAATCAACACGTGTAATCAGATAGTCGTTTCTTTCGAGTATATATAAAAAAGTTTTGCCATTTTTATGATCAACTTTAATATCGGCGTAGTCGGGATTGTCAGAATGCTTTTGGGTGCTGTACATACCTATGAGTTTCCCTGTTTCCATATCTATGTCATATATCATGCGGTCTACACCATCAGGGCTTAAGCGTTCTTTGGCTAAAAAAAGGTGATGAGTCAAACTATCGAAAGCCAGCCCTTCATATCCGGCATTTCCCCAAACTGAAAAATCATATTTCTGTTGAAAAACTTCCGGGGAAAGTTCGTAAGGGATGTTCACCCATTTGTCTTCGGTGAGAAAATGAATTTTAGAAGAAGATTCATCCACTATTACCAGTTTCCCCTGGTAGAAATCTATTCCCTCCAAATCTGTTTCAGTTTGCCCGTCAGGAATAGGATATTGTTTGTAAATTTCAACTTGAAAGTTGGTGGTATCAATTTGGAACAGATGAGGAACACCATCTTCGATAGCCATAACACCAAATGGCGAAGCAACCATGCCACTGAGCTCAAATGCGGTTTTGCACTTCAATTGGTTTATGGTAATAAGCTTCAGATTTTGAGCAAAAGCAGCCTCAAACTGCAGAAAAAGTAAGGCACAAAGAGTAATAAATGTTGTTTTTTTCATGATTTTTGGAAAGTATTAAAATACCAGAACACTGATAATAAGGTTTTCATGTCTTGAATTTGTCCGCTCTTAATCCAATTATCAATATCAGTAATTTTAATACGCACTTGTCTGATATCTTCACTTTCGGTACCGGATGAAGTATTTAGAAAATTGGCTGAATCAACTTCAGTATAAAATAGGTGGAATTTCTCGCTTGAATAAGGGGGTGTAGCAAATACTTGTGTAATGGGAACCAGAGAACCCGCTCTGTATCCGGTTTCCTCCTCACATTCTCTGCCTGCAGCTTCTTCCGGAATCTCGCCCGGCTCTATGCCCCCACTTGCAATCTCTATGAAAGTTTCGTGCCCCGCTTTGTGCATAGGAAAACGAAATTGTTCAACAAAAATAAACTCATTTGTGGAAATATCGAACACCAGAATACCCACCATATCACTGCGGTGAAAGTCGTATCTGCGTACAGGCTTGCTTATACTACCATCAAGTTTACTGAATTTCAAATCAGTTACTTCCAGCTTATAAGTTTGATCCCAAACAATTTGGGTGTGAATAATGGATACTGGCATGCATTTTTTTTAATCTACTAAAATAGTTCTTTCATTTTAAAATACTAAAATTGTGAGACTAAAAAATACCTTTTGGTCTCATTTTTTTGAAAACCTGCGTTACAAATGAAAAAAATCTTGTACAGTGGCTTTTTATTGTTATTGCTTCTAACTACTAATCAAGTATATGCGCAACAAGAAAACCTTGAAGAGCTTTTTGAGCAAATGGCTGAAGATTTCTCAGAAAGTGAGCTAGATTTTGATGTATTGCTCGACCCTATAGAAGAATACCTCGACCAGCCACTCGAGCTAAACAATGCTACCCGCTCTGATTTGGAAAAATTTTTCTTTCTTTCTGAAAGCCAAATAGATTCTTTGTTTTACTACAAAAGTAAGTATGGCAACCTGGCATCAGTGTACGAATTGCAATACATTCCGGGATTCGATGAAGCCACCATTTACTACCTCTTGCCGTTTATTCAAATCAGATATCCTTCGGTATATATGCCCCCAACTCTGGAGCGAAGTCTGAAATACGGACGAAATACCATAATAACTCGCTCGCAGTGGATAAACGAACATCAGAAAGGCTACTGGCAGGTCAATGACTCTACTGATCAAACTGATGCACAAGCTTATCTGGGGTCAAAACTTAAAACTTACCTCAGGTACTCGTTTAAAACAAAACCAGGATTGGAGGCTGGTATTACAGCAGAAAAAGATGCTGGTGAAGCATTTGGAGGTAAATATGCGCCATTGGGTTTCGATTATTATTCGATGCACTTTTTCTACAAAGGCAAATCGAATCTGAAAAGCCTTGCAATTGGAGATTACGAAGTAAAATTCGGACAGGGACTGGCAATGTGGACAGGTACAGATATGGGAAAAGGCAGTGCCACTACCAAAACCATCAAACGGGCTCCTACACTCAAGAAATACGGCTCTACCAACGAGAATCGCTTCCTACGGGGCATGGCTGCTACATATTCTTTTCATGAAATAAAAACTACAGCATTCCTCTCTTACAACCTTGTAGATGCATCTTTAGAAACGGATAGTGTTGCTGATAGCCAATCTGAAATAAAATCGTTGCCCGAAGATGGTTTTCATAATACAATCTCTTCGTTCAATAAAAAAAATAAGCTCGGATTGTTTACAGCCGGAACAAATGTTTCTTATAAAACAGACAAATACAAAATAGGAACTTCCGCGATTTTCAATTCCTTCGAGCATGAAATATTGCGCAGCAATACAGTATATAAAAAATTTGATTTACAGGGGAAAACCAATCTAAACGGCAGCATTGACTACGAAACAGTTTTATACCACCATATAAACTTGGCTGGCGAATTTGCTATATCCCAGTCGGGAGGTGTGGCTACTTTGCATACTGCAGCTTTTCAGTTGGCTGCTCCTCTGAAGTTGAGCATCTTGTACCGATA
>JAIFMY010000112.1 GCA_020048155.1 Bacteroidota bacterium | reverse complement strand
TTGGCAATATTATACTCGCCGACGAAATAAACCGTACTCCACCCAAAACACAATCGGCTTTGCTCGAAGCCATGCAAGAACGCGCAGTCACATCCGGTGGGGTTAGGTATAGCCTTGGAAACCCGTTTTTTGTATTAGCCACTCAAAACCCTATCGAGCAGGAAGGTACATATCCGCTACCAGAAGCACAACTCGACCGTTTCATGTTCAATATTTGGCTCGATTATCCATCGTTTAATGAAGAATTGGAAATAGTGAAAGCTACCACAGCCGGTGCAAAATATAGCTTGAATAATGTCATTACAAGTGAAGAAATACTTTATTACCAAGATCTTATACAGCGTGTACCTGTGAATGAAAATGTTCTAAGATATGCAGTTACGCTTACTTCAAAAACCCGAAGAGGAAATGCCAATGCTCATCCGCTTGCCAATGAGTTTCTGACCTGGGGTGCCGGTCCTCGTGCAAGCCAATTTCTCATCATAGGTGCCAAAACACATGCTATTCTTAGTGGAAAATATTCGCCAGACATTGAAGATGTGAAAGCTGTGGCACCTGCTATTTTGCGCCATAGGTTGGTAGTGAATTATAAGGCAGAAGCGGAGCGAATTACTGTGAAAAATATTATTGATGAACTTATAAAATCATAAATGAAATTAAAGTTTCTGTTTGGTGCTTTTTTGTTGCTTGTTTCTTTCGTGGCATTGCCTGAGCTACTCAGAGCCCAAATAACTATTGAAAATTCTAATCTGATGAGTGTAACTCCACGTCTGGGAACCGATGTGCAGTTGCTCAAAGGCAATGTTCGCATACGCACCCAAGGTGCCATTCTCTATTGCGACAGTGCATACTATTATTTCAAACGTAATTCGTTTATAGCGTTTGGCCGTATAAAAATGGTGAAGAACACCGGCGATGGCAGTCTTACGCTTACATGCCTGAAAATGAACTATAATGGCAGCCAGGATATGATGGAAGCCAGAGATAGCGTAGTTCTGCTCTCCCAAGGTAGCGAATTGAGAACCAATTTTTTCGATTTCGATTTTCGCAAAGATGTAGGGCATTTCTACAATGGTGGCACTACCATTGGACAGGGAAGCAAAGCTACCAGCCGTGAGGGATATTTTTATCAGAACCAAAACAAAGTGACTTATCTCAAAAATGTAGTATTGGTAAATGAAGATTTTACTATTCATACCGACACCATTATACATAATACCCAAACCGAGGTTAGCTTTTTCAAAGGACCTACCAATATATACCAAAAAGACGGCCAAATATACTGCACCAGGGGGTACTCCATGCGCAAAGAGGATGCTACTGCATTCGCTGGAAATCCGATTGTTATAAATAATGGGCAGCGACTTACAGCCGATAGCATATATTACAATCGAAAAAATGATATTGGATATGCTTTCGGAAAGATAACCATGATAGATACCGCTCAGAATACGCACATCACTGGAAATTATATGCGCTACTCTCAAAATCCTTCGCGCATATTGGTGGCCGATAAGGCACTTATGCTACAAATATCTGACAAGGATACTACTTATTTGCATGGCGATACGCTTGTAAGTACATACGAGGCCAATGATACTGCGCACCTATACCGCATCATCAAAGCATATCACAAGGTGAAGATATTCAATAACGGATATCAGGCTATGGCAGACTCTATGTACTATTCCCAAAAGGATAGCATCATACGTCTGATACGCCAACCTGCACTCTGGGCAGACAATACGCAGCTTACCTCAGATGAAATGTGGCTTTTCAATAAAAATAACAAAATGGAGCGTATTGATTTAAGAAGCAATCCACTCATAGTTATGCAAGAAGATTCAGTTCATTTTAGTCAGATAAAAGGAAAAAAAATTACAGCTTTTCTAAAAGACAATAAACTAAATTATATAAGCGTGGAATTGGGGGCTGAAACTATTTATTTCCCCAAGGATGGCGAACAACTTATTGGTGTTAACAGAGCTACCAGCACCAACATGAAAATAAGTATGAAAGATAATAAAGTGGACCGCATAGTTTACATTGGCGGTTACACCGGAAATCTTACTCCCTTGCATTTGGTTAAGCCCGAAGAGACCCGCTTGCGTGAATTCAAATGGATTCCAAACTTCAGGCCACAGCGATGGGAAGACGTGTTCTTGTGGGAGATTACTGCAGAAGATCTGCTTAAACGCTCCCGCAAAAACAAGGATTCCCAAAATAAAAAGAAAAAGAAAAAAAGTTTATTAAATAAGAACTAACAACCCAATAAAATAATAAAGACGGGAAATGTATCCATTCCCGTCTTGTTTATTAAAGTTCCAAATATTTGATTTCCAATTAGTATTCATCTTCATTGAAAAAGAAATCTTCTTTGCTGGGATAATCGGGCCAAATATCTTCTATACTCTCGTACAATTCCCCTTCATCTTCAATTTCATTCAAATTCTCAATTACCTCCATTGGTGCACCCGATCTGGTTGCAAAATCAATTAACTCTTCGCGGGTAGCGGGCCATGGTGCATCCTCAAGTTTTGATGCGAGTTCTAGCGTCCAGTACATACCTAATATATTTATAATTAGTTAATTATTAAAAAATTTATTTATTCTGTCGTTGTGCCGTTTCAACGTGAAAAAACATGAAAGTATTGTGTGAAATACAATATTATTTAAAATATAATTAGATTCTGAATCAATTATTTTTTAAGTGGCCAGGTAACTTCTTCTAAATTAATAAGTTTGGCAACAAATCGTGACAACATGAACAGATAATCCGACAGCCTGTTCAGATATACAACAATCAGGCTATCTATTTCATATTCTTCAGCCATGGCTACTACCAACCGTTCGGCCCTGCGGCATACAGTGCGGGCTATATGTATGGATGCTACCCATTCGTGCCCTCCCGGAAGCACGAAATTGTTGAGGGGGGGCAACAGACTTTCCATTCTATCCATTTCTTTTTCCAGCATTTCAATATCAGTTTGCTGTATAAGCGAAAGATTGAACGGATTGCCCTGTACATCTTGGGCCAACAGACTTCCTGCCACAAATAGTCTGTCTTGAATGTGTATGAGTGTATTCGTTTCTTCTTGGGTTTTGAGATAAGCTCGCAGCAGTCCTATATGTGAGTTGAGCTCGTCAATAGTACCATATGCCTCTATTCGCAGGTGGTGTTTGGCTACTCTGGTTCCAGAGAGCAAAGATGTTTTACCACTATCGCCTGTTTTTGTGTATATTTTCATTCAAAGTATTTATAGGTATTGAATAAAGCATTTCTTTTTGCTTAATCTAATGCGACTATAGGTTTTGGGATATGTATATCGGTGTTCAATGTATCAGACTCAATCAGCCCGTCGCGCAAGCGTATAATGCGGTGTGCATGCCTGGCAATGTCTTCTTCGTGCGTTACAAGAATGATTGTATTCCCTTTGCTGTGTATTTCAGCAAAAAGCGCCATTATGTCGATAGAAGTTTTTGAATCAAGGTTTCCAGTAGGTTCATCGGCCAATATAATGGAAGGGGTATTCACGAGTGCTCTGGCTACTGCCACACGTTGGCGCTGTCCGCCCGATAGCTCGTTGGGCCTATGTTCCATACGGTCGTCTAAAGCTACATCGGTGAGCACTTGTGTAGCACGTGCAATACGTTGTTGTTTGTTAAAACCTGCGTATACCATAGGTAGCATCACATTTTCGAGTGCAGTATATCTGGGCAACAGATTGAAAGTTTGAAATACGAATCCAATCTCTTTGTTGCGGATATTGGCGAGCTCATCGTCGGTCATTTTGCTTACCTCTGTACCATTCAGTATGTAGTTTCCTGATGTTGGCGTATCCAGACATCCAATGATGTTCATAAGAGTCGATTTTCCACTACCTGATGGTCCCATGATGGCTACATATTCGCCTTTGTTTATTTGCAAACTAACAGAACGCAATGCTTTTACAATTACAGTTCCTACTTTATACATTTTAGCCAGTTCTGTACACTCAATGATTGATTCTTTCATGATGTTGGTATATGTGCAAGCGAAGTTTTTTCGTCTGCGCGTTTTGTTTTCTAAGTTTGCAAGAAGGGCGTTTCCGCTAATTGGTTATGGTATACAAACAGGTAGTTTGGGTCTGTTTAAATACGCATAAAAATAGTATTCATTGTACTTCTTTCAAAAATTTTTTTCATCAAAAATAAATTAGTTTCTAACTGATTTAAGCGATTGACAAAATGGGTTAGTATCGTATATAGAAATGTTCTTTGTAAAGCTCCTTGCGTCTGAAAAGGATTCCCATTCGATACAAATCTATAGTTGCCGTAAAATCATTCATTTCTTTTATTTCGAGCCAAGCTTCTTGCATGGGGCGACTCCAATTTATGTCGTCGAGTATTATGATTGTATTGTTGTGGGTGTGGGGCAATATTTGCTGTATATATCTGATTGTGGCCTCCTTGCGATGGTTGCCGTCTATGTAAACCAAATCCCATTTTGTATTGTTGCGCAGGGCTTTGGGCAGTGTGGTGTCGAACTCACCTTCCAGCAAATTTACCTGTACGCTTGCACATTGCCACACTTGTTTAGCCAACTGGGCCATTGCCGGGTTTCCTTCCAGGCTGGTCAGATTGGCTTGTGTCGCCGCATTTTTCATTATGCTGCTGCTTATTCCTATTCCTGTACCCATTTCCAATATATTCTGAGATGGGTAGTGTTTTGCTATGCGATAAAGCAACTTGCCCCAATGCTGGGTGACTGAAGATTCTTTAATAAAAAGAGCAGGTGAAATGCTTTTTCCACTATTGTTGTGTCCAGCACCATGTTCTGCTATTGAACTTGTAACAGGAAGTGTTTTTACAAAATGCGAAAGATTATTGTAAAAGTCATTGTACTGGTTTGTTTTGGTTTTAGCCAAACAATGGCGCACAAATTCAAATACGAAAGGAGAATGAATTCCATGTCCTTCGCGTGATTTGCTTTTCCTGCGAAATTGTAAGTAAAGTTTTAGTCTGAAAAAAATGATATGAATATCAAGCATGTTGTTTGGCTAAGACTTCTTCTACATAATCAAAGGTAGAAAGTATAACCGGTTTTCCGTCTACTATGGCTACATCGTGCTCAAAGTGCGCCGAGGGCAATTTATCGGTGGTTACTATCGTCCATCCGTCCGAAAGTTGTCTTACTTCTTTCTTTCCCAAATTTATCATTGGCTCAATTGCCAGAACCATACCATCGCGCAGTTTTACGCCACTTCCACGTTTTCCGAAATTGGGAACCGACGGCTCTTCGTGTAGGTTTTTGCCCAGACCGTGACCGGTAAGCTCGCGTACCACACCATATCCATTTTTCTCTGCGTGTGATTGTATGGCATATGCGATATCACCAATTCTCTTGCCCGGGCCTATTTGTTCAATGCCCAAGTAAAGCGACTCTTTGGTAATATCTATAAGCTTTTGAATTTCAGGTTTTATCTGGCCTATTGCAAAAGTGTATGCATGGTCGCCGTAGTATCCTTTTCTTATGGCACCACAGTCTACAGATATGATATCACCTTCTTGCAGGGGACGTGAGTTGGGGATGCCGTGCACTACTTGCTCATTTACCGATGTGCAAAGGGTGGCCGGATAGCCACTGTAGCCTTTGAAACCGGGAACTGCCCCTTGCGAACGGATATAATCTTCTGCTATTTTATCCAGATATAATGTAGTTACGCCTGGTTTTATATATTTGGCCACTTCAGCAAGGGTTCTCGAAACTACAAGTGCGGCCTGTCGCATTAGTTCTATTTCCTCTGCTGTTTTTATGTAAATCATGCTTTTATTTTATGTAAAATATAAGTTGCAAAAGTAGGTATTTTAGTATAATGCTACAAAAATTTAACTACCCATAAACACTTTGTGCTTATTCCGCTTCAGAAGTAAATATTCCTGCATTTTTCATTCGTTCATAAAAATGCCGTGAATCGCCCCATTTGCCATATCCGATGCTATCTCCAGCCATTTCAATTCTTTTTTCGAGACAGCTTACACAGTCGTCGGCTCCTTCGTCTATGCAGGGCTTGTTCTCGTATAGCTGATAGTTTTTGCGGTTGGTGGTAGGTGTAATATTGGGCATGATCACATTGGCGCCATATCTGATTGCTTTTTCACGTCCCATGGGGTCTATGGCTTGTAATGCAGTGGCTGCTGCTATATTTATATCGGGCATGATGATACGTAGTATGGCTATCATTTTGAAAGCCAAGTGCAAACGCTGTTTCAAAGGAAGCAGGGTGTTTCTGTATTCATAAAGTGGGGTTTCTGAGTGTTCTATGAATGGTCCCATACCTACCATATCTACATCGAACTCTCTGAAAAACAGCAAATCGTTGGCCAGATGCTCAGTGGTTTGCCATGGCAAGCCAATCATAACACCGGTGCCGGTTTGGTATCCTATTTTTTTCAGATTTTGCAGCGCCTCCATTCTCACATCGAAACTATGATGCGCATTTTGCGGGTGTATGCGATTGTATAACTCGGGTGTAGACGACTCAACGCGAAGCAGATATCTATGGCCACCACTATCAAACCAACGCTTATAGGTTTCGTAGCTTTGCTCGCCTACCGAAAGCGTAATGCCCAATTTATTGTCTGAAAGCTCTTTTATTTTCTTTATCAGATTATCAATGCGGTCTATAAATCGGGTACTGCTTATTTCGCCGGATTGCAACACTATGCTGGCGTAATTTCTGTCGTAAGCAAACTGTGCAGCATACAGGATACTTTCGTCGTCGAGCTCGTAGCGGTGAGTATGCTCATTTCCGGCACGTATGCCACAGTACAAACAATTTTTGCTGCAATGGTTCGAAAATTCAATCAAGCCTCTGAAATAGGTTATTTTGCCCACCGATTTCGATTTTACTTCAGTCGCTTTTGCAAAAAGCTTGAGCGAGTCTTTTTCATCGAGTTCTAAAAGTGCAATTATATCGTCTTTGTCCAGTGTGTTTTTGCTGAGTATGCTATCCGGATTTTTCATAGTCTGATTTATGCCGAAATATATAAAGATATTTTTGTCTGAAAAATGAGAATCATCACCCAATTTTTTATACATTTTTATGAACAAACTTTTTGATTTACGTTTAAATAAAATTGTATATTGGCGTATCTGAATCAAGAACAATCAAAGATCAATTTCGTAGTTTCTTGAGAAATTGAACTATATGCAAATCAATGTATTAGCTTTAAATTCTAAAGCATTCTCCGGCAATAGTGCAACTTATTTCAGCATATTTATAATGACGATAAAAATATGTAAATGTCTTATAGTCAAGAGTTATTTCAGTATTTTTTCTATCACACCAACTCTGGCATGGTGGCCTTTGAGCCTGTGTATACCAATGAAGTACTTTCTGATCTTCAGATAACCCATTCGAATAAAGCATTTGAGCAACTTGTAGGTTGCCACAATGTTGAAGGGAAAACCATAAATCAAATTCTACCCGATTTTGGTACCTACAATCCTGAGGTGATGAATCTTTTTGATGATGTATGCAAAGATGGCATACAACAGCAAATAGAAATTTATGCCAAGAAACTCTCAAAATGGCTTTCTATAAATATCCTCACGCCGGATCGAAAAACTTTTATTGCCAATATAACCGACATAACAAGCCGAAAGCAGAATGAAATTGCCCTCAAAGATATTCAGGTAAAGTATGATTCTATGCTCAATTCTGATACTATTGGCATCGGTATCGCAAAAGAGGGAATGGCTATTTATGTGAATCGGACTTTG
Source organism: Bacteroidota bacterium (assembly GCA_020048155.1). GTDB lineage: Bacteria > Bacteroidota > Bacteroidia > Bacteroidales > DYOH01 > JAIFMY01. The sequence continues at coordinate 4,969 of JAIFMY010000112.1, read as the reverse complement.
CAGCAAATGCTTGAATACTCTGAGGAAGAACTTTACAATCAATCTTTTATCAATCTCTTTCACCCCGACGATCGCATATTGCTCATTGAAAGAATGAAAAAGCGTGCAGCGGGTGAATATTTGCCCAATGTTTTGATTGTTAGGGTATTGACTAAAAGTGGTAATATAAAATACATACAACACAATACCACAGATTTTGCCATTGGCAACGAATTGTATGTACAATCTATAGTAGTAGATGTAACCCAACGCATAGAAGCCGAACGTGAGCTTAGAAACAGCGAGGAGAAATTCAAGATACTATTTGAGCAAGCTGCTGTGGGGGTAGCCCAATTAAACACAAATACCGGTCAATTTGTAAAAGTGAACGCCAAGTATTTGGAAATTATGGGCTATGGCCTTGATGAGATGCTGAAACTTGATTTCCAAACAATCACCCATCCCGACGATTTGTCGCCAGACTTGCAATTCATGGAGAAACTGAAAGCAGGCATCATTCAGGATTTTAATATGGAGAAGCGATTGATTCATAAAAATGGCTCGTTCGTATGGGTAAGTTTAAGTGTTTCGGCCATGTGGAAGCCTGGTGAAGATCCTGACTACCATATTGCTGTTGTGCAGGACATTACACCTCAGAAAAAACTTGAATTGGAACGACGAAAGCTGCGTGTGGCAGTTGAACAAAGCCCTGTAACTATTGCAATTACAGATTTGAATGGGACTATTGAATATGTGAATCCGGCGTTTTGTAAAATAACCGGATATTCGCTCGAAGAAACCATTGGGCAAAACCCTCGATTCTTAAACTCGGGAATTACACCTGTCGAAACTTTTGATGAAATGTGGACTACACTTAGCAAAGGGAATACCTGGATTGGTGAATTTATAAATAAAAAGAAAAACGGGGACTTATATTACGAAGAAGCAATCATCTCGCCAGTTATTGATGAGTCTAATGCAATAGTGAATTATTTGGCTGTAAAGAACGATATCACTTACAAAAAACTTCAGGAAGAACTCATTCGTAAGAATAATAGACAGCTGATGGAACTGAATGCTACCAAAGATAAGTTTTTTAGCATCATAGCGCATGATCTAAAAAATCCGTTCAATAGCATTGTTGGCTTCTCCGATTTGCTTTGCAATCATATGGACGAATATTCGCGTGAAAAGATATTCTCGTTTGTAAAAACCATCAATGAGTCTGCTCAGAATGCCTTCAAATTGCTTGAAAATTTGTTGGTTTGGGCGCATTCCCAATTGGGCCGCATGGAGTTTAAACCCAAATTTATAATAGTTGAAAACTTATTCCATGAAACTGTGAGTTTGCTGCATACAAACTGCTTAGCCAAGAATATTACCATAAAATCGGAAATAAACGATTCCATTTCATTATTTGCTGACAAAGAAATGCTTAGTAGTATTCTTCGCAATCTGGTTTCTAATGCCATAAAATACACACCCATGAATGGCAATATCTTGCTCATGGCAGATGCGAATGACAATGAAGTTATCTTTACTGTAAAGGACTCTGGCGTAGGGATACATGAGAAGAAGGTTGATCTCCTCTTCAAAATAAATGAGAAGGTAACTACTCTCGGAACGAATAACGAAAGTGGAACAGGGCTCGGCCTGGTATTATGTAAAGAATTTGTTGAACGGCACTATGGCAGAATATGGATTGAGAGTACCGGAAAAGAAGGCACTACTTTTAAGTTTAGTATTCCCCTTACTCCAGTTCAATAGAGTTCTTTAGTTTATTCTTTTAGTGTATTGCCTATATACATGCCATTAGTTTTAAGGAAAAATTTTGAAACTAAAGTTGCAATTTCTAAAACTTTGAACTAAATTGTTGTGAAAATATAACAAGCATATAGGCCAATAAAATAACGCCTAACAATCAACTTAAAATTTTTATATATGGAATTTAGATTAGAAAACGGAACCGTGTTCGCAACCTTAAAAGTCCTGTTGAAAGCAGGTGAACAATTTAAAGCCGAGGCTGGAGCTATGGTAAGTATGACCCCCGGCATTGAGCTGGAAGCTAAAACCACCGGAAAAGGATTGGGTGGGCTACTTAAAGCAGCCGTAGGTGGTGAGAGCATTTTTGGAAGTCTATTTACAGCCAACAACGATGGTGAGGTTATTCTTGCACCACCCGTTCCGGGCGACATATTGCAAGTGGAACTCAATGGCCAAACTTTGTTTGCCGAAGGCGGTTCATATCTTGCAGGTACCACCAGTTTAGAACTTTCAACTAAAGGCTCGCTCAAAGGCTTTCTGGCAGGTGAAGGGCTATTCTTGCAAAAAATATCGGGTTCAGGCACTGTGTTTTTGAGCACATATGGAGCTGTTATTCCTAAAGTATTGGCTCCCGGTGAAAAATATATAGTGGATACCGGTCACATTGTGGCATTTGAAGAGTCGGTAAACTATGCAATCAGAAAAGCTGCTGCAGGTTTGTTCTCAACATTTGCTTCTGGTGAAGGTCTTGCCGCTGAATTTACCGGGCCTGGTAAAATCTGGATTCAAACCCGAAACTTCTCTGTACTGGCTCATATGCTGCAGAAACTTATGCCCGGACGTTAATTTCTTCTTTTTTTTAAAACGTTGACTTGTTTTTAGTAAAGTGTGGTGATTTTTGTTCATGTGTTTAATTGTGATTTAATTGGTTTCATTTTTCATTTCTGGTTTATATAACTAACTCACTTTACACAAGTCAACGTATTTTATTGGTATCAGAAGTTTTTGACTTTGCCATCCGCCTATTTTTTATATTAGCTTTACATGATCAAAAGCATAACTGAAACATTTCAGTAATTTTAAATAATGGCATGTCAGTAGTAAACATTCTCAAAAGAATAATTCCCACTTCAAAAGATTTTACAAATCTGCTGTGGACATGCTCCGGGGCTAACAAAGAAATACTTAGAGAATGCCCTAAAAATGAGTGGAATAAATATGCCGGTATTGGGGCTACTGTTCTGTTTACCGGCCTCTTGGCTACGGTTTCGGCTGCATTTGCTTTGTATACCGTTTTTCAATCTTTTTGGGCGTCTGCGCTCTTTGGTTTGCTTTGGGGAGCCATGATTTTTAATTTAGACAGGTTTATAGTTTCTACCGTTAAAAAGGAAGGGAAAATACTACGCGAGCTAAAACAGGCTACTCCGCGCATTATTCTGGCTGTGCTCATTGGTATAGTTATTTCAAAACCTTTGGAGCTTAAGATTTTTGAACGTGAAATAAACCAGAAACTGGCTGAGCAGAAAGATTTGCTAGAAATGGATTGCATAATTCGGGCATCGAAACAATTTGCCGAAATCGACTCTTTGAAGTTGGAGAATAAGCGAATCATAAGTAAGTTGGCGGAGAAGGAAAAACTCAGAAATACGCTCTACGCCGAGTATATAGCCGAAGCCGAAGGTACTGCAGGAACCCGCATATACGGACGTGGTCCGGTTTTCCTTGAAAAAAAACGTGAATACGAAAAAATTGATACTGAATTTCAGGAACTTAAATCCAATACTACTGCCAAGGAAATGGGCAATAATGCGCGAATTGAATCCTTGAAAACTAAATATGACATAGCTGTTCAGAATTGTTCTGTCCAAGTACAACAATTCGATGGTCTGAAAGCCCGCATTGAGGCACTTGGCAATGGACCTACCAATCTGTTCATCATGTTGCTGCTTATCAGTATCGAAATAGCACCTGTACTTACCAAACTTATGGCTTCCAAAAGTTCGTACGACGACAAGTTGCAGAATGTAGAACACAAAATTAAATTGCAAGAGCAAGCTGAAATAAGCATGCGTAATCATCAGTTTCAGAAGGATTATACCTTGTCTACAGAAATTGATAATGCCAAACTCTCAGCTAAAATTGATGAACGACGGCATACTATTGACCTCATATCTAGGGCGCAACAAAAGTTGGTGAGCGAATATATAGAAAGTTGGATAAAACGCGAACAAAACAATACAACTCAAAACACACATACTAACTCTCCGGCTGATGTCCCTGATGGTGAAGAGACCAAGGGTTGATGCTGTATATACAAGATTACACATTAGCATATTAAGCTGCTAGAACTTCCCGAAAATTAGAACTTCCCGAAACCCATGAAGTGCGAATTATCTAACTAATTGCTGATTTTGTGTTTATGTATGATTTTTGTTTATTGCATTTATAGTTTCCAAAATACATAAAAACAAAAGCCCATTTCGTGGGCTTTGTATTTTATTGGGAATCAAATAGAGAAGAGATGTTGAAATATTTACTCTTTCCTCAACTTTATGTAACGTAAATTTCCTTCTTGTGTAGTAATTATGATGAAATAGAAACCACTTTGAAGGTCAGAAATGTTTAAAAGATTGCTTTCAACCTGTTTTATAGCAAATTTTCGGCCATCGGTTCCAAAAAATTGAGCATGTATGTATGTATCATCCATCGTTTCCGGTAAATAAATAACATCGCTCGCCGGATTCGGATAAACTAAAATCTCCTCAAATTTTTTAGTTGAAATATTGTCGATAGGATCCGAAAATAAAATCACATCGTCTAACCCGGCTAAATCTCCATTTACCCCGGTATATACAAATGCAATTTGAACAGAATCGCCTAGCCATCCGTCAAGTGAAATATTGTATTTATTCCATTGCCATGTTTCTGGATTCGTATTTTCAGTAGGGAGTTGCCATACTCGCTGCCACGTAAACTCATCGCGGCGCAGCATGATAGATATACTGGTATTTGGCTGGAAAAACTTCGGATTGAAACCCAGATAGTATTCAAGTGTGAGGTCGTTGTATCCCGATTCTTTTATGTATTGGGTCTGAACCCATGGACTTATGAGCCATTCATCTTGAGTAGTTTCCGACCATGGGCACATGGCCGAGCCGGTACTCCGTCGGTTGATAATACGAAAAGGTACACGGGGCTGATTGGAAATGGTCCATGTTTGGGTATT
>JAIFMY010000113.1 GCA_020048155.1 Bacteroidota bacterium | reverse complement strand
ATATCGAAGTTTGCTTTGTTGCGCAGCAGGCGTTTCATAGCCCAATCAAATCTTATATGTTGGCTCATAGCTATGTTGCGTTTTTCGTTTTTGCAAAGTTACTACTTTTTTAGAAAAAGTGTATTCTTTTTTGCGAAAATTGGCTAACACTTCAGGGGGATACGTCTGATATACAATGTAGTAATCTGCGTTAGGGATTGTAGCGGATAGCCCGCAGCAAAGCGAGGACTAGTAGCGAAAAGCCCGACGCCGAGGGCTTCAGCCCGAGGGTGAACGCCCAAAGTATAAAACTTTCATCCATCTGTTCTTTTTGGATAAAGAAATTTGGTAAAGCAATACTGAGAATTTTAGACATACTGAAAGAATAAGTACATTTGCGGCCATGAAAATCTGTAAATTCTGAACAATGGCACAAATTGAAGAAATGAAGCAAATAGCGGCGCAAGTACGGCGCGATATCATACGAATGGTTAGCGCAGTACAATCGGGTCACCCGGGTGGCTCACTCGGATGCACCGAATTTATGGTTGCCCTTTATTTTGATGTAATGAAACACAATCCTTCTCATTTTAATATGAATGGCAACGGCGAGGATGTGTTTTTCTTGTCTAACGGACATATTTCGCCGGTATGGTATAGCGTATTGGCTCGAAGTGGATATTTTCCTGTTCCGGAGCTCAATACTTTCCGCAAATTGGATACCCGCCTGCAAGGACATCCTACCAATGCTGAACATCTGGAAGGGGTACGCATAGCTTCCGGTTCGCTAGGGCAAGGTCTTTCGGTGGCTTCGGGTATGGCTATGGGCAAAAAACTGGATAATGATACTAATCTGGTTTTCTCGCTGCATGGCGATGGTGAGTTGCAAGAAGGCCAGATATGGGAAGCTGCCATGTTTGCAGCGTCGCACAAACTCGACAATATGATAGCTACCATAGATTTCAACGGTCAGCAAATAGACGGTGCCATCAGTAAAGTGTATCCTATGGGCGATTTGAAAAGCAAATGGGAGGCGTTTGGCTGGTTGGTGGTGGAAGCCGAAGGCAATGATTTAACAAAAATCTGTGCGTCTCTGCACGAGGCTAAAAAGCTCACAGGCAATGGTAAGCCGGTGGTAATAATCATGCATACAGAAATGGGATACGGAGTAGATTTCATGGTAGGAACTCACGAATGGCATGGAAAAGCCCCCAATGCTGAGCAAACCAAACGTGCACTCGATCAGCTGCCTGTAACGCTGGGCGATTATTAATTTTATTCCTAATAATTTTTAAAATAAATAAAGAATATGGACATTTTGAACGATGATACCAATCCTTCTTATACACCTGAAAATACAGCAGAACCTATAGACAGGTTTATTGCATTTCTGATAGATGCTTTGATTGTAGTAATGCTGATGCGCATAATGCCTACCATAGGATTTATTCTGGGGGTGTTCTATTTGCTGGTGCGTGATGCACTTCCGTTTATGGATGGGCAAAGTGTGGGTAAAAAACTTCTGAAACTGAAAGCTGTGGATGCGCAAACAGGTGAATCCTTGGTAAATAAGTACGACAGAAGTGTATTGAGGTCTGCCAGCTTACTTATACCTGTATTCAATCTGGTTGATGCACTCATGGTTTTGAGTACGCATCGTGAGCGTTTTGGCGACCGTTGGGCAAAAACCAAAGTGATAAAACTGAAATAATTTTTTTACCTGAATACCTATGATTCCTTTGCGCACTGTCAACTCACTCTGGAAACTTGCATTTATACTCCTGTTCATTCTGAATACGAACCTGCAGGTCGCCAAAGCTCAAACCAATAAACCAAAAATAGAAACTACACGCATATTGTTTATCTTCGATATGTCGCGCAGTATGTTGGGTGAATGGCAGAGTGGCCGGAAAATAGACGTTGCAAAGCGAATGATGGTGCAATTGCTGGATAGCCTCAAAAATGTGCCAAATGTGCAAGTTGCCCTACGTATGTATGGTCACCAAAGCCCTATCCCCCCGCAGGATTGCTCGGACACCCGCCTGGAAGTGCCTTTCGGCCCCAATAACTGGGATTTGGTAAAGAACATAATGCTAAATACCACACCCAAAGGAACTACGCCTATTGCGAATTCACTGTTGCAGTGTGCTGACGATTTTCCACCATGCTCTACATGTCGCAACATAATAATACTCATCACCGATGGTGTAGAGGCCTGCGATGGCGACCCATGTGCAATTGCACAAACGCTTCACAAAAAGGGAATCACCATAAAACCTTACGTGATAGGCATTGGTCTGGATGTGGAGCTCATAGATGCATTCAAATGCATAGGTACTTACTACGATGCACGTACAGAGAAATCTTTTCAGGAAGTGCTTCAAACTGTTGTTAATCAGGCAGCTATACGCACTACTTTGCAGGTTAATCTGCTAGATGTAAACGGACAACCTACCGAAACCGGAGTGAATATGTCTTTTTACAATTCCAAAACCGGAGAATTGAAATACAATTACATTCACACCATCAATGACATGAATGTCCCTGATACTGTAGAAGTAGACCCTACAATCAATTACAAGATTGTTGTACACACCATTCCGGCAACCATTATCGACAACATAAAAATAAGCCCTGGAAGGCACAATGTAGTGAGCAAAACTGCTGCTCAAGGGTATATACAATTGGTTGAAGATGTGAGCAATGCATACAAAGAGGCTATGGCCACCATTAGCGAAACGGGCGAATGCAACCACGTGCACATACAGCAAATGGGGGAAACTGAAAAATACCTTGTGGGGAAGTATGATGTAGAGGTGCAAACCTGGCCTCGCCTGGTGTTCAAAGATGTAGAGGTAAAGCAGGGACCATAGTTTTGCCAGCCGAAGGCTTTGCCAGTTTGTATCAAGTATCAAAAGGTGAGGCCATTTGGGTGATGAACCTCAATAAAACAGGAACAAAAACAGTTCCGCTATTACCCGGAAAATACTTTGCGGTATTTCGACCTGTAAAAATGAAAAAGACATTGTACACTCAGGAGAAACACTTTGAAGTAAAATCTGGTTATTCAAATCATATAAAATTTTGAAAGAAAGTATATTACAATGAAAAAATACGAATCAAACGAATTAAAGGACACCCGCTCTGGATTTGGAGCAGGGCTGGTAGAGGCTGCCCGAGCCAATGAAAACATAGTGGCATTGTCGGCCGACCTTACTGAGTCAGTAAAAATGGATGGTTTTGCTAAAGAATTTCCGAACCGTTTTTTCAAGGCAGGCATTGCAGAAGCCAATATGACTGGTGTAGCTGCGGGTCTGGCTACTGCCGGAAAGGTTCCCTTCATCGGAACTTTTTCCGTATTTGCAACAGGTCGTAGTTACGATCAGGTGCGCCAGTCGGTAGCGTATTCAAATAAGAACGTAAAAATATGCGGATCGCATGCCGGACTAACCCTTGGCGAAGATGGTGCAACCCACCAGATACTCGAAGACCTGGGCCTCATGAAAATGTTGCCCAATATGGTTGTCCTCAATCCTTGTGATTTTAACCAGACAAAATTGGCAACCATAGCCGCTGCAGAATACGAAGGGCCTGTATACCTGCGTTTTGGTCGCCCCAAAGTGCCCAATTTTACACCAGTCAATGCCGAGTTTAAAATAGGCAAGGCCATAGTTTTTGAAGAAGGAACAGATGTGAGCATATTTGCCACAGGCCATATGGTATGGAAAGCACTGGAAGCTGCCGAAATACTTGAATCGCAGGGCGTACATGCAGAGGTTATAAACATTCACACCATCAAACCCTTAGATACCGAGGCTATAATAAAATCAGCAGCCAAGACACGTGCAGTAGTATCAGCCGAGGAGCATTTTATATACGGTGGTTTAGGTGAAAGCATAGCAGGTGTATTAGCGAGGCAACTGCCTACTCCAATTGAAATGGTAGGCGTAGCCGATACTTTTGGCGAAAGTGGAACAGGTGACGAACTGATGGAAAAATACCACTGCGATACCCAAGACATAGTATCTGCAGCTTTAACTGCCATCAGTCGCAAATAGTTTAATCCTTTTTTTCACTATCCAGATATCTGGTAATCAAGCGTGGGAATGCATATTCAGTCAATGAGTCTACAGGTATGCGTTCCCATTTTTTATTTGGCATAAATGCAGTGTCTTCCGATAATTTCACCGATACAAACCATCCGAATAAATGCCTATGAGTAAGTATGTGCTTGAATGGTCCATGAATGTTTGTTATGACAATACTTTCAGGTAGATTCAATTCTTCATTTAGTTTTTCTAGTATTTGCAACTCGCTGTCAGGCCTGCTTGCAAGTTCAACCAGTGGGAACTCATAAAGGCCAGCCCAGATATCTTCGCTTCCGCGCCTGTTTATAAATGTAAATCCATCTGAAGTATATATTTGAGCATATGCTAGAAATCTTTCTTGTATGCTCTTTTTAGCGCCTTTCAACGGGAATCTATCCGTTTGGGTATGTTTGTATGCAAAGCACACTGTACTCAGCGGGCAGGCCTCGCATAGTGGATTTACAGGTGTACATACCAATGCTCCCAGCTCCATCATTCCCTGGTTGTGCAGAGCAGGTTCATTGGGGTGTATTATTTCGTTGGCCAACTGAAAGCCAATTTTCTTGCCCTGACTAGAATCTGATGTGTGTTCTATGCCATATACACGGGCAAGGACACGATACACATTTCCATCTACCACAGCATGTTTTTTTCCGAACGCAAAAGATGCAATAGCTGCTGCAGTATAAGGCCCGACGCCTTTCAGCGACAGAATTTGCTCATATTCCTCGGGGAATTTGCCATCGAATCTATTCATGATATCCGATGCAGCATGTTTCAGATTGCGTGCACGACTATAATATCCGAGTCCTTCCCAGTGTTTAAGTACATCATCTTCAGATGCTTCAGCGAGCGATTGTATGTTTGGGAAACGCGCAATGAATTTATTGTAGTATTCCAAGCCTTGATTTACCCGTGTTTGTTGGAGTACAATTTCTGAAACCCAGATATAATAAGGGTTTGAGATGTTTCGCCAAGGCAAATCGCGCTTGTTTTTGAGGTACCAAGGAAGTAAAAATTGATAAATATGCATAAAGTGTAAAAAACTTAAATTTAAGTTGCTGCAAATCTTGCATATTTAATAAAAAATACAAAACTTTGATGCCGCAAAAAAACTGAAATATTAAAACACATGTTAAACAATGAAATATTTATTTTTAAAAATTCTTATTCATTGTGTTTCAGTAATAAATAAAAATTATATCTTTGCAATCCGAAATTAAACTAATTGGTTGAAAATAAAAGGTTTTGAACAATGACTAAAGCAGACATCGTAAACGAAATCTCGAAAAACACAGGAATCGAGAAAGTTACAGTACAAAAAGCTATCGAAGCTTTCATGGACACAGTTAAAGGCTCATTAGTAGCAAACAGAAATGTATATTTGAGAGGTTTTGGTAGCTTCGTAGTGAAAAAAAGAGCTGAGAAAACTGCTCGTAATATTTCAAAAAATACTACGATCATTATTCCTGAGCACAACATTCCTTCTTTCAAACCTGCAAAATCTTTTGTGACTAAGGTGAAAGACCTGTCTCACCGTCATAAATAATCTAACACTTCATCAGGAGGAAACATTATGCCCAGTGGAAAGAAAAGAAAACGCCATAAAATGGCTACCCATAAACGTAAAAAACGTTTAAGGAAAAACAGACACAAGAAGAAAATTCGCTAGTAGGCTTCTTCTTTAACAAGCTTACATACAATGTATTCCAAAGGGAGCCGCAAAGGCTCTTTTTGGTTTTACATAGGTTGCATTATTCATCTGCTGAATAGCAGAGTATTACGATTAGATTATACGCATACAAAATTGGTTGACTCCCGTTTCCTGCCCGCAGTTTCATACTGCTTACGAACCGTGTGCCATATTCAAAAACTGGTATGCTTATCTTTTAATGAATGTTTAAAGAGTTGAACATGAATAAAGGATATATATTGTGACAAGTGATTTGGTAATCCAGACTACACCCACCGATATGCACTTCGCATTGCTCGAAGATAAGCAACTGGTGGAGCTAAGTAAAGAAAAAAAGAATAACCGGTTTTCGGTTGGTGATATTTATTTAGGAAAAGTAAGAAAAATAATGCCCGGGCTCAATGCCGCTTTTGTGGATGTGGGCTATGAGCGCGATGCATTTTTGCACTACCTCGATTTAGGCCCTCAATTCAAAACTCAGGCTGAATATCTGAAAGCTATTCTAGGTAAAAAAATGGCTACCTATTCGCTCGATGTGGTGCCTTCGTTGCCTGATATTGATAAGAGAGGCAAAATCTCTGATGTAATGACCGAAGGCCAAATTATTTTGGTGCAGGTTGCTAAAGAGCCTATTTCCACAAAAGGCCCAAGAATAACATCTGAACTGTCTCTTGCGGGAAGAAATTTGGTGCTTATGCCTTTCTCAAACAAAATTTCCATTTCACACAAAATAAAGGGAAAAGAAGAAAGAGACAGGCTGAAAGATTTGATACAGAGCATAAAACCCAATAACTACGGTGTCATAGTGCGTACTATGGCCAAGAACAGAAGGGTTTCATCTTTAGATTCGGAGCTTCGAGAGCTGATAGAACGTTGGGAAAATGCTATGTCGACCCTTATTGGCAAAGCCATACCTCAGCTCGTGATAGGTGAAATAAACCGCGCTTCTGCCATTCTTCGTGATATGCTCAACAATGAATTCAACAATATTTTTGTTGACAACAGCGAGATATTTAAAGAAGTACGAGACTATATTTCAAGCATTTCGCCAGAGCAGGAAAAAATTGTGAAGCTCTATTCGGGCAATATTACCATTTTTGAACATTACGGGGTAGATAAGCAGATAAAATCTTTATTTGGCCGAACTGTAACATTCAAAAACGGTGCTTACCTGATAATTGAGCACACTGAAGCACTGCATGTGATAGATGTAAACAGTGGCAACAGAACCAAGAGTTCGATGGACCAAGAAGCCAACGCACTGGAAGTAAATCTGGCAGCTGCTGAAGAAATAGCCCGCCAGCTCAGGTTGCGCGATATGGGCGGTATTATTGTTATCGATTTTATTGATATGATAACAGGTGAGAACAAAATGGCGCTGTTTGAACACATGAAAAAGCTCATGGCTGCTCATCGCACAAAGCATACCATTCTGCCACTTACCAAATTTGGGCTCATGCAAATCACACGCCAGCGTGTGAGACCCGAGCTCAATATCGAAACCAGTGAAACCTGCCCTACTTGCGGAGGAAGTGGTGAGATTGTTCCAAGCATATTATTGTTTGACGAAATTGAGAATAATCTGAAGTATATACTCGATAGAAAGGCTTATAAAAATATTACAATCAAGCTGCATCCATACATTGGGTCATACCTTACCAAAGGTTGGCTTTCAATACGCTTGAAATGGATGATCAGATATAAGCTCTGGATAAAGGTAATTACAACTTTTTCAGTTACATTCAACGAGTATCATTTTCAGGACGAGGATGGTGAAGAAATAGTCGTATAAACATAGTTACATATATTAACTTTTGTTAACCAGATTAAATATCTATACCCGGTACTTTTACTTTCATAAATTTCTTAGTAAATATAATATTTTTTGTTTAATAAAATATTGATAATGAGACGTCTGATAGTAATTTTTGTTTTTGTGATGTTGGTAATATCACTCGCTGATGCACAAATACTGCAACCAGTAAAATGGAAATTTAGTACCAAACAAGTGTCAAACACCGAAGTAGAGCTTATAGCTCAAGCCGCTATTCAAAAAGGTTGGCATTTGTATGGCCAATATTTTGAAGATGGGGGACCAATTAGACTCTCATTTACCTTCAAACCCGGAGAACAATATGAACTCATAGGCAAGGTCATTGAAAGTCCGAAGCCTACCGCAGAGCGAGATGAAATATTTGGAATAGATGTGCAGTATTTCTCAGGTGCTGCAACTTTTACACAAAAAATAAAGGTAAAATCCGCTAAGGATTTCACCATAAATATGATTCTTGAAGGGCAGGCATGCCAGGACGATGGCATGTGTGTTCCACTCGACGAAGAATATGCCTTTAACATAAAAGGAGCTACGATAAAAGTTAGCAATACAACTACCGGAAATAATGTAATTATTACCAATTCGCAGACTGATACATCAATTAGTATGGTAACAGACACTCTGCCTGAGAGTAAAAGTTCTGCTGATAGTGTGGTGGAAGAAAGTTTGGTAGAGGAAAGTGTAATTAAAGAAACTCATACTTCGCCCCTAGATGGAAGCCTCATGACCTTATTCTGGTTTTCGTTTATTGCAGGTTTAGCTGCCATACTTACACCATGTGTTTTTCCAATGATTCCGATGACGGTTTCATTTTTTATGAATAATTCTAAATCAAAATTGCAAGCAAGGTTGCAAGCTCTGTTTTATGGATTTTCTATCATATTTATTTACACTGTTATAGGTACCTTGGTGGCAGTCACTTTGGGTGCCAATTTTGCCAATTGGCTAAGCACGCATTGGTTGCCCAATGTGCTGTTTTTCATCATATTTGTAGTGTTTGCCGCATCGTTCTTTGGTATGTTTGAAATTACATTGCCAAGTTGGATGATCAATAAAGCGGATTCTGCAGCCGATAAAGGTGGATTTTCCGGTGCATTTTTCATGGCATTCACTTTGGTGTTAGTTTCATTCTCATGCACAGGACCTATAGTAGGCGCTATTTTGGTGCAGTCGGCGGCAGGAGATGTGATAGAACCAATCATAGGTATGTTTGGCTTCTCGCTTGCATTTGCTTTGCCGTTTACGCTTTTTGCGCTGTTCCCTCAGTGGCTCAATGCATTACCAAAGTCGGGAGGATGGCTAAACTCTGTAAAAGTAGTTTTGGGTTTCATCGAATTGGCGCTTGGTCTCAAGTTCTTGAGCGTAGCCGACCAGACTTACCATTGGGGATTGCTCGACCGTGAAATATATCTGGCCATCTGGATAGTTATATTTACACTGATGGGCTTATACCTACTGGGTAAAATCAAGTTTGCACATGACTCTGATGTGAAGCATATTTCCGTTCCACGTTTATTCTTGGTGCTGGTAACATTCACATTTGTGGTTTATCTTATTCCTGGCATGTTTGGTGCGCCCTTGAAAGCACTTTCCGGCTATTTGCCTCCTATGGCTGGTCATGATTTTGATATGACTGCCATTGTTCGACAAAATGCTCATACTACAGCAAATTTTTCGGACAACAATAAATCTCTTTGCGATAAGCCCAAGTATGCTGAGTTCTTACACTTGCCACACGGCCTGCAAGGTTACTTTGATTATGAGCAAGGAATGGCTTGTGCCAAAAAACTTAACAAACCTGTATTTATTGATTTTACCGGGCATGGTTGTGTAAACTGTCGCGAGATGGAAGCCAATGTATGGTCAGATCCACGGGTGCTTCAACGCTTGAATGAGGAGTATGTAGTGATAGCTTTGTATGTAGACGATAAAACAGAATTACCTGAAAATGAATGGATAACTTCACGTGTTGATGGAAAGGTGAAGAAAACGATAGGTAAAAAATTTGCTGATTTGCAGATAGAACGTTACAAGGTAAACGCACAACCATACTACGTATTGCTTAATACCGAAGGCAAAGAGTTGGTTGCACCTCGTGCATACAACCTGGATGTGGAGGAGTTTATTGAGTTTCTGGACAAAGGCATTGAAAATTTTAAAAAGAATTCTCAAAAAAATTAATTTTGAATAGTAGAATATGAAATACAGATGTACAGTTTGTGGGCTAATTTATGATCCTGCTGAGGGCGACCCCGATAGCGGAATAGCCCCGGGAACACCATTTGAAGATATACCCGATACATGGGAGTGTCCTGTGTGTGGTGTTACCAAATTAGATTTTATACCACTTGACGATTTGTAATATTCAATAGATAATACGATATAAAAACAATTGGGTTATAAACAAAAAACGGCGGTACATGATAAGTATCCGCCGTTTTTTAGTATACGTATATCAAATTCGTTTATTTTAGTACACCAGATTCTATCATGGATTCTTTTATCATTTTCCAAGTGTGTTCAATATCAAAATCCAGTCCCACAGAAAACCTGATCAATCCTTCAGAAAGCCCCATTTCTCTTTGGGTTTCAATAGGAATTTCGCTCGATGTGCTTTTGCCGCTATTGCTGAACAATGTGCGGAAATAACCCAAGCTCACCGCCAAATAACCAACACCTCTGTTTTGCATGGCCTCCATGGTTTTCCAGGCTAAAGTGGCATCCATGAGGTCAATGGCCATCATACCTCCAAAACCAAGCCCTTGATTAAGAAATGACTTATATAGTTCATAGTCGGGATGAGAAGGCAGTCCGGGATAAATAACTTTTACACCGGTTTCCAATAATTTTTCACTCAAGTACAAGGCATTTTTGCTGTGCCAGTTCATACGCACATGCAGGGTATGCAGGTTTTTGAGTATATTGTTTGATCTAAGTGGGTCTAAAACAGGCCCTAGAAGCATTGCTGTCCCTGTATTTACATCTATCAGATCATTTATGAATGCTTCATCAGCACAAATGGCGCCAGCTACACAATCATTTTTACCGTTAATAAATTTGGTCATACTATATACCACTATGTGTGCTCCCAGTTTGTATGGTGATATAAGCATAGGAGTGAAGGTATTGTCAACCAATAGTTTGATACCTGCATTATTGGCCATTTCGGCCATTTTGGGAATATCTGAAACTTGGAGTAATGGGTTGCTTACAGTTTCGGTATAAATAAGTTTGGTATTGGGTTTTAAGGCTTTTTTTATCGCATCCAGATCTTTGGGATTTACAAAAGTAACTTCGATGCCATATCTCGGAAGCCAGTTTTTGAGGAAGGCATAAGTGCCGCCATAAGTAACCACACTAGAAATAAGATGGTCGCCGGCGTGGCAAAGATGCAGAATAGCGTTAGTAATAGCTGCCATACCCGAAGCTGTAACCCAAGCCGAAGGTGTACCTTCCATAGCTGCTAAAGCGTCAGACAGGTATTTATTGGATGGATTCCAGTGGCGTGAATACAAAAAGCAGCCTTCTTGCTCGCCTGTAAAGGTGTCTTGCATGGTTTTGGCTTGCAGAAAGGTAAAAGTAGAACTATCGGTGATAGAAGGATTTACATCACCAAATTCGCCAAATTGTTTCAAATCGAAAATGGCACCTGAAGGATTGAAATTCATAGCTTTATGTGTTAGGTGTTTTATTGTCGAAAGTTTCCAGATTTATTTGCCGGTAAATGGGTTGATCTAATGAGATGAAAGTTTCAGTTCTTTCAACACCAGGAATATTCTGAATTGTATTTAGCAGAATTTCCATCAGATGGGTATTATTGAGGCAAAACAATTTAACCAACAGGGCATAATGTCCGGTAAGGAAATGTGCTTCTACAATTTCCGGTATTACTACCAATTTATCAATTACATCTCTGTATTGTTTGGCGCTATTGAGATATACACCAATAAAGGCACAAAAATCATAACCCAACTGCCTTGGGTTTATTCTGAAGCCGGACCCTTCAATAATTCCTGCTTCTTCAAGTTTTTTTACTCGCTGGTGCACTGCTGCACCAGATATACCACATTGTTTTGCTATCTCCAGAAATGGAATGCGGGCATTTTCTATGAGGTATGACAATATCTTCTTGTCAATTGTATCCAGATCGAATTTTTCTCTGTTGTCCATATGTTATTTACATATTGTAAGCTGTGGTGTAAAAATAGTAAAAAATATTAACGATATTGATAAGAATGCGTTATATTTTATAACATATTTTACAAATAGGCTTACTACCACGAAAGAAGAAATGGGCAATTTCAGATGTTAAATTTTTCTCTTATACTATCAATCCAAGGGAATCTGGAATTTCTATTTTCATAATATCCTTTGCCATATCTACTGCCGTAGGCGTATTTGGTACCATATCCGTATTTGTACCCATACTGGCTCGAGTATACCACATCGTTGAGCAAAATGCTCACCTGCGAAAGATTTTTGTTGAGCCAAAGCTCGTCTATGAGCTGCAATGCATTTTTATTAGAGTAGTTTTGGCGGAGTACAAAAATGTTGGCATCGCAATAATTGGCGATGAGCAAAGCATCTGTTACATAAGCTATAGGTGGAGTATCTATAATTACATAATCGTATGTAACTTTCAGCATATTTATAAGCTCAGCCATTCGGTGTGTTTCTATTAGCTCAGCTGGGTTTGGAGGTATAGGACCCGGTGGGCATAAAAATAAATTTGGGACATGTGTAGGGAAGATAATATCTTCGATGCTGTTTTGTTCTATGAGATAGGTACTTACCCCAAAAGTATTGGAAATATTGAAGACTCTATTGATCCTTGGTTTTCTTAAATCGAGGCCTACAATAACTACTTTTTTGCCAGACATGGCTAGTATTGCGGCCAAATTGGATGAAATAAAAGTTTTTCCTTCGCCACTCGTAGTGGAGGTGATGGCTATAACTCGGTAGTCTCTCTCTACAAGCAGATAATTGATGTTGGTACGCAAGGTTCTGAATGATTCAGAAAGCGGCGATTTTGGGTCGACGAATACTGGAAGCATATCATTTGTTTCGTTTTTTCCAATTGTACCAATAATAGAAATTTTTGTTACTCCTTCAATATCGCTTTTGTCAAGTATTTTATTGTTAAGCAAATCTTTGAGAATAACGAAAATAAGAGGAATAACGAAACCAAAAATGAGGTATCGGCTGCGCTTGCTGCTAGAAGCTGGTGTCACAAGGGTGGCTTGTGTATAATTTGCAGCATCAATTACACTGGCGTCCGGCTCATTGGAAGCTTGGGTTATGCCTGCCTCCATGCGTCTTTGCAAAAGGTAGGTATAAATATTGTCGTTGAGCTGAAATCTTCGGGAAATATTTTTGAGCTGGCGCTCAGTTATTGGTAACTGATGCAGTTGGGTGTATATTTCAGCCAAAGTTTTTTGTTTTTCTTCTAATAGAGTTTCCAGATTGGTAATGTTGCGGGCTATGATTAATTTGATAGCTTCAGTAGTAGATTCTATTTGCTTTTTTAGAAGTTGTATTTCAGGGATATCGGTTTTTACACTAAGTCTAATCCTTTCGTATTCAGAGTAAAGAGCATCTTGCTTATTTATAAGTACATAAAGCCCATTGTCTTCAATGTTCAAAATCGCGGGCAAGTAGAATATTCGTGTACTGGGATTGGTGTTTATTTCGCTCAGAAAAAATTTCAGAAATCTTTTCTGGTTTTCCATTTGAAGTTTTTCTATTTGTATCTGTTCGTATTTATTGAAAAGTACCTGGCTTTCTTTTTGAATATCAATTACATCATTCTGTCTCTTAAATTCCTGTAAACTATCTTCTGCTACTTGCAAAGAGTCGGTTACACCTATAAGCTGTTCGTCAATAAATTGTATTGTCTGTATGGCTCGTTTATTTTTATCATCGAGCCCTTGCTGTATATAAGTAGCAATAAGTTTATTCAGGTAATCGGCTTCTTTTTGGGCTACAGTGCCTTCTATCCAAGCCCAGAGTAAAGAACTATTGGGGTATTGAGGCTGTATCTTAAGTTTGCTTTTATAAAAGTTGGCTAATTGATCGATTGAAGTAAAATGGAAGTAATATTTTTTATTTAGATCAAAGGTTCTGTCTTTATTTCGTAATATTTTGAATTTAAATCCATTGGAATCTATCCATTGGTCATAATTGAAGGTTATGGGTTTACCATCTTCAAGGCCAAATTGAAGGTTGAAAGTTTCTTCAGTTAGAGGAGTAATGTAGATGTTGGTATATATGGGCTGATTGTATGTTACATCCCAATGTGCGAAAAATGGTGATCTTTTGTAAAGTTCAGTATCTTTAAACCTATCTTTTTCAAAATATGCAATTTTAAATGAGTCAAGACTTAATATGGTTCTATATGCTATATTGTATGACTGAATTGTGGCAATTTCGTTTTGTAAATTTTTCGGGGAACTGAAAATTTGCAAGCCATTCAATATTTTTTCTGATGGGTCAGCTTGGTTTTTAACCAATATGGTTGTATGCACTGAATAAATAGGTACATCAAATTCTTCCATAAATTTGGACAGGAAATAAGCAGCAAGTAATGAAATAACAAACAAATACCAGTATGCCAATATCTTATAAAGAATTTTCCTGAAATCGAAATTCTGAGTATGCTCAGTTATGGGCGAGGTTGGTTGCATTTTTATTTGAGCGATTTAATAAGTGTGATGGTTGTAATGGAAGCCGTGATGACTGAGAAGTAAAATTGATAATCGTTAAAGTATGAACGCCATAATTTATATTTCACAGGTTCAGCGATAATGATATCATTTGGCATGAGAAAGAAATCTTTACTTTCAAGTATTTTCCTGTCGGTAACATCTACTCTGTAGGTGATGTAACCATCCATAGTTGTGCGCATTATCAGCAATTCTTTCCTTTTTGCGTATTCAGTAAGCCCCCCACAGAGGGTAAGGGCTTGCAGGAGGTTTATTTTGTCAGAGTTTACCGTAATTAGCCCTGGTGCATTTATTTCGCCCAAAAAATAGATATTGTAGTTGAGTAAATACATATTTACCCTCGCATATTCAAAATTTTTCGAAGCTTCATTTTCCAGCAAGGTTTTAGCTTCCAAAACGGTAAGCCCACCTATTCTAATTGTGCCTATTATCGGTAATGTAACTGTTCCAGAGTCAGTTAGTTCGTAGCCTGAATATTGTATAAATCTACCACCTGAATTATTTGTGTTTATATCATTATTGAAGTGAGAATTCACTTGCTCATTCAGCGTAATAATCTGTATACTAAGCCTGTCATGTGGTTGCAAAGTATAGGTTACATTTTTTCTTATGTATTGAAAAATAGTATCTTCGGTGTAATTTTTAATTTCATTATTTCGGATATAAGTAAATCTGTCTTTGTTGCAAGCAGAAAGCAGGACTACAGCTATTATCAGATAGATGATATTTTTCACAATACTTTTTTTTTAGAGTTACTACAAAGTTAAATCTTTACCCAAAACACTTGCCATAATACAGCATAAAGAATGAAAAAATAATTGCCGATGATTCATTTTTTTTTTATATTTAAGTTCTAATATATTTCAAATGACACCAAAGGATTTAGAGATATTTCGTATTCGCCACAATGGGTTGAAACCAAAAGCCGGGATGATTCTGATATCTGAACCTTTCTCGCAGGATATGTATTTCAAGCGTTCTGTTGTGTTTCTAACGCAGCACTCAGACGAAGGAAGTGCTGGGTTCATACTCAATAATCCGTTTGTATTGCGTATCGAAGAAATAATACCTGAGCTTAAAAATTTTAACGTTGAAGTATCTATTGGTGGGCCTGTGAGTTCCGATTCTTTATTTTATGTCCATAAGCTAGGCGATGCTATTCCTAATAGCATTCATATAATAAATGATTTGTATTGGGGAGGAAATTTTGAGATACTGAAAGTAATGATACAATCGGGGATGGTAGAGTCTAACAAAGTGCGTTTTTTTCTGGG
>JAIFMY010000147.1 GCA_020048155.1 Bacteroidota bacterium | reverse complement strand
CCAAGCAGCCATTCGTGTTCTTTTCTATCTATTTGTCTGCCAAAAAGAATAACCCACTGTTGGGTAATCCAATCTTGTAAGCTTTGGTTTTTGCGTGGTATTGCCATTCTTTGAGAACGTTTTTTACAGATTTGGAATAAAATTCTTTTGCCCTTTCCATGTGCCAAATTCTGAAAGGGGTTTGAATCTAAGGGTGGTGAACTCAAAATGAAAGTTTTTTTGCTCTCTTTCTATCATCGCGTTTGCATGTCTTTTGGGGTTGGGCATGGCACTATGGCCGCGAACCATATCGGTCATTTCTTTTTCTGTTTTCCAAATGGAAAAAGTGGATATAGTATATGGAAAGCGATATGATGCCAACGAAAGAGTGGTGCCCGCATGGTCGCGAACTTGTTTTTCTACGGGTCTTCCCCAATATAGAAATCTTGGAACTGCAAAAGGTTTCATTCTGGCTATGGTTACGGCAACTACGGGCGAAGTGCTGCTTTCTAATTTTTCTTTCTGTTCGGGGATTCTGAATTTGCTATATTCGCCCCATTGCCTGATAAATGCCAGGCGCACATGCCAGCCACCAGAAAGCACCTTACCAAAACTGTCTTTTTGCAGAAATTCATCCAGTGCCATTTCATTTTCCCATTGCGCAAAAATGGCCACTTGCCTTATCAAGAATCGGGAAGGGGATAATATGGGAGATCCTAAAGTCATGGCAGTCATATACTCTGAGTGAACGAGTCCTTTGGTATGCTTTGGAATCGGATTTGCGAACAATGCCTTTATTGCCAAAAAAAATGGCAGTTTGATAAGATGGTATGAAAATACACTCATATTCATTTTCTTATGTTCCTGTGCACCTGTTGCGTTTTGTAAGTTGGCGCACATCGGAATCTAAGGTAAACGATTTTTTGAAGTATTACAAACCCTGCGAAAAAGCACTTCTGTGTTCCCTCGCTTTCCGTTAATCCGGCATCACCTATCACACATGGTGATCGCTGTGCGAAGCTTATGAATTTGTAGATGTTAGACGAACAGCCAGTACGCAACCAGTTGGTTCATATGCATACGCATTTGATGTGAGGAACGCACCGGCAGGAATTGGCCTGCTGGACGTCTACTCAGGTAGATTCATTTTTTCAAATTCATAATCAAGTTTATCATCTTGCATATTAATTACGACACCCTTATTTTTTGTGCTATTTTTTTGAATAGATTTATTCTCATAAGTTTCTGTCAAACTTCGCCCCATTTTTTTCTCTTTCAATGATGGATTATTTTTTTCCAGAATAGCAATAGTTTCCAGCATTTTCAGGTAAGCATTAATAGTATTGTTCGTACTAATTTCGTCTTCGGTTAACTTAAAAAAAGCGATGGTTTCATTTAGTATTTCAGCTTGCTGAGCTAGTTCTTCAGAGCCGGTTGCCATTTGTTCGGCTGATGATGAATTTTCCTGAGTAACTTGAGCTAACTGCTGCACTGCATTGTTTATTCGTTGTGCACCAGAATTTTGTTCTATACTTGCGGATTTTATTTCTCTCACCAATTGAGCATTTTTTTTAATTATAGGCATAATCTCTTCTAATAGTTTACTCGACTTTTCTGCAATATCAACTGTCGATTTTGAAACCTCAGTGATTTCAATTGCTGCATTACTGCTTTTTTCAGCTAATTTTCGAACCTCTGTTGCAACAAGCGCAAAACCTTTCCCGTGTTCGCCTGCCCGAGCGGCTTCAATACCTGCATTTATAGCCAATAAATCGGTTTTCCCAGCTATTTCGCTGATTATTGAAATTTTTGATACAATCAAATTTATAGCTTTCAAACTGGATTGTACTGAATTCATTACATTTTCTATCTCTAATGCTGCTTTTAATGCCATATCTTCTGTTTGTTCAGCATTTTCCAAATTCTGATCGATAATTGCTGCCATTTCTTCAACTGACGATGAAACTTGCTGTGTTGATGATGCTTGTTCTTCTGCACCTTGTGCTACTAAAGATGCTGAATTACTCAATTCAATGCTTCCTGATGCAATATTATTGGAACTGTCTTTAATTTTCTCTGTAATTTCTATTAATTTTATTGACATATCTTTCAGAGATTGAGCCATTACACCAACTTCATCATTTGAATTGATATCGACCGTTTTAAATAGGTGCCCTTGAGAAATTGAATTAGTAAAATGGATAAGAATTTTTAATGGTTTTGATATTATAACTCTGGTGAGTAACCAAATCAGAAATGAAATTATGATTATGGTGATAAGGAAAACAACAACTAAATTAATTACAAGTTTATCTACACCAACAAATATTTGTGATGAAGGAATTGCGACTCCTAAAGTCCAATTTGGCGATAGTGGGACTTTACTAAAAATTAAGTATTCTTCTACATTATCCGGACGTTTTACCAATCCTGTTCCTTCGTTTTTACTAAGCATTAAAGAACCCATTTTATCTAAATTTACAAATCCCTTTTCTGCCGATTTCAGAACATTTAATTTTAGTATTGCGCTACTATCCGGATGAGCAAACACAAGCCCTTCGTTATCAACTAGCCAGCCATATCCATTTTTACCAATTTTGATATCTCCTGCAATTTTAGAAAGGGAGGATAAATAAACTATTCCGCCCAAACTTCCCACTAATTCACCTTTATTGTTTTTAATTGGAACACTCACTACAAAAATAGGTTTGCCTGTTGTGAGAGAATAGTAGGGATTTGAAATAGCAAAATCTTTGCCTTGCTCCATAACAAGCTTAAAATAGTCCTTGTCCTTTAGCGATAAATCTGATTTATCTTTTATTGTGGAAAAGTAGTCACCGTCCTTTTCAATAAGAATTAAAAACCCATAAGTGTCTTTCCTCTTTTCGGCAATAGCTTTAATATTTTCTTGCATTAAATCCCAATTCATACTTTGCACATCACTTCTCTGTGCTATCTGCTGCAATTCAATTGTTAACCCATTTAACCATTTCCCGATTTCATTTCCCCTGGCTTGAACAATTTGGGTTGTTAAGTCATCAATACTTTTTAGCTCTTCTTTCTTTTGCTGATTGTAAATTATAATAGCTAAAGAACAAAGAATAATTGTTACTGTTGGAATTATCCAAATTAGAAATTTAACTTGAACGCTTTTAAATTTTATGTGTTTCATTTCATTAGTTTTTTATTGGTAAATTAATTAGACTAGCGACACTCTCATGTCGCATATAACTCTCCAGTCAAATATCGCATTTAATGAAGATTTATATTTTGTAAAGTTCAGTAAGGTAAGCTTATATGATTTATACTTGAAGTATCAGTTGAGTATCGTTCATTTTTCAGTTCGGATATCAGTCCTGTCTTCAAAGTAGGGATGTAGTTAGGTGAGGGCATTAGCAAGTCTAGTCGTTTGAATTTTACCTCAAAAGCATTGCTGTGGTAGGTGTGTGTGTATAAGTGTTTCATAGTTGGTTTTTGTTTGGTTGGTATAATGTGTGTTTGTTTCAGACGCTGCACACCCGCGCTTGAAGCTTAAGGTAAGGCAATAGCCTGCAATTTGGGCATTATGAAAACATGATTTCTTATCGCCCTAGTGTGGTAAATATATGCAAAAAAATATAACCAGACTTATGCTGTCAAACTTTTTTTTCAAGTAATTGTTTTTGATACAAGCTTTTAATAAGTCGATTGTGTACTATATTACTATGTTACAAATAGTGTAGGGTAGGGCGTTTCGTAAATCTGCCATTAAAAAAGAACCCGCCGGGCGTTTTAAATGGCTCGGCGGGTTTATTGTGTTTTTGTGTTTGTCCTGCTTTGCAGGCTTGCCTTGTATTCCTATTCCAAATAGGTATATCCGTACAAACCGCTGCGGTAGTTAGATAGGAATTCTTTTCCTTCTTCTACCGAAATCATTCCTTCTTTTACGGTACTTGCCACCCATTTCTCAACTGTGCGCACCAGCTTCTTGGCATCGTACTGCACATAGTCAAGTACCTCGGCCACTGTTTCACCATCTATTATTTGGTCAATATTATATCCATCCTCGCTTACCGAAACGTGCACAGCATTGGTATCGCCAAATAAGTTGTGCAGGTCTCCCAGTATTTCCTGATATGCTCCTACCAAGAATACACCCAGGTAATAATTTTCGTGCGATTTTGGGGTATGTACAGGCAGGTAATATGAGAAATTTTTGGTAGAAATGAAGTTATCTATTTTCCCATCGGAGTCGCAGGTGATGTCCTGAAGTGTAGCAGATCGATCAGGTTTCTCGTCTAAACGTTGAAGAGGCATGATGGGGAATATTTGGTCGATGGCCCAAGCATCCGGCAATGATTGAAACAGAGAGAAGTTGCAAAAATATTTATCAGACAGTAATTTGGGTAAATGACGAAACTCATCGAAGACATGCTTCATTTCAGAGGTCATCTTATTCAGCTCATTGGCAATAGACCAAAACAAACGCTCAATCTGGGCACGTGTTTTCAGGTCTATGAGGCCAAGGCTAAACATATCGAGAGCCTCCTCTCGTATCTGCTGAGCATCGTGCCAAGTCTCCAGCATTCGTGGCTGGTTTAGTTTGTCCCAGAGGGTATACAACTCGCGCACCATTTCATGGTCATTTTTGCTAGGCTCCGCTTCATCCTCGCCAAATTTTGGAAGGCTAGTAGTTTCGAGCACCCGGAATACCAACACTGCATGGTGGGCTGTAAGAGACCGACCGCTTTCAGTAATAATGTTCGGATGAGGTATATTGTATTTATTTGCAGCATCTACCAATGTCGATACTGAATCATTCACATATTCTTGAAGGCTGTAATTTATGCTGCTTTCGCTATTTGAAGAGCGTGTGCCATCGTAGTCTACACCAAGTCCACCACCAATATCCACAAATTCAACATCAAAGCCATTCAGGTGAAGTTGAATATAAAACTGTGCTGCTTCTCGCAACGCTATTTTTATGCGGCGTATTTTGGTCACCTGGCTTCCAATGTGGAAATGCACCAGCTTGAGACAGTCTTTCAAATCGTTTTCGGCCATAAATTGCATGGCATCAAGCAATTCGCTCGATGTAAGACCAAATTTGCTCACATCGCCACCAGATTCTTCCCACTTGCCACTACCAGAGCTCGATAGTTTGATGCGCATGCCTATATTGGGCTTTATATTCAGGCGCTTGGCTATGGTTACTATAAGTTTTAGCTCGTTAAGTTTTTCTACGACAATAAAAATGCGACGCCCCATTTTTTGCGCAAGCAAGGCAAGTTCTATATAATCCTCATCTTTGTATCCGTTACAGATGATTATAGATTTATTGTCTGTATTGATAGCGATCACGGCATGCAGTTCAGGCTTGGAGCCTGCCTCGAGACCAATATTGAATTTACGGCCATGGCTCACAATTTCTTCAACTACCGGGCGCATCTGGTTTACCTTTATCGGGTAAACTATGTAGTTTTGACCATTGTAACCGTATTCGTCGGCGGCTAGTTTGAAGCTGGTCTGCATCTCTTCTATTCTGTCATCGAGAATGTCGGTGAAGCGAATTAGCAATGGATCAGAGATATCCTTCAATTGCAACTCGTCTACCAGCTCTTTTAAGTCTATTTGTACACCGTTACGTTTAGGAGTAGCAACTACTCGTCCCTTATCATTTATCGAGAAGTAATTAATACCCCAGCCCTGTATATTGTACAGTTCTGAAGAATCTTCGATACGCCATTTCCTCATTTCTGATGCTTTGTATTTGTATGGTTTGTATAAGTTTTTTTGTTTTTTGCGGTGCTAAATTACTTATTTATGTTATTCAATTACTTTTTTTTCAAGCTTTTTACAATTTGATAACATTAATCGAGGTTTATGGATCATTTTTATTCACTCAAGTTCTTCAAAGTGAATTTTAATATATCATTATACATGCAGATATAAGTATATGTATTATTTTATATAGATTCTAAATATCTATAATATCCAAATATACAGACATCTATATTTATAAACATTCTAAATTATGTTTAGTGTTGCCTAAGTATGTTTTATAATATAATTTCAGAGATATGAAAATGATACTTTTGGACTTGAATATTAATAATAAGCAAGCATAAAGGATGAAAACCTTTTTATATACAGCATCAATGATTACTCATTTAATTGCAATGTTATGAAAACTACCAGAAGGGAATTTATAAAAATCTCATCGCTGGGTGCTGGTAGTTTAGCTCTGGCCACCCCATCGCTAAGCTGGCTTGGTGGAAACGAAGAGCCTATGGACGATACTCAGGCCAAGCGATATGCCAACTATTGCGAAGTATGTTTCTGGAACTGTGCCGGATGGGCTTATACCAACAAGGAAGGCAAGTTGTGGAAAATAATAGGCAACGATGTGGATCAGCACTCAATGGGTAGGTTTTGCCCACGCGGTACTGGTGGTATAGGTGCTTACTATGACTCCGATAGGCTTAAGACTCCGCTCATACGGGTTGAAGTGGATGGCAAGCAAACTTACAAAGAAGCTACCTGGGACGAAGCCTTGGATCTGGTGGCTAAGCGCCTGATGGAAGTGAAACGCAAACATGGTGCCAGCAGTGTAGCCTTGTTCAACCACGGGAATAGCGGCAAGCACATGTCGCACCTGTTGCGCGCATTTGGTACTACCAATATGGGTAGCCCTGCCAATGCACAATGTAAAACTCCACGTGAGATCGCTTTTGGAGCTACATTCGGTCATGAATTGCACTCTCCTGAACCTTTGGATATACGCGATACGCGCTGTTTGGTGCTTATAGGTTCGCATTTGGGCGAAAATATGCATAATGGCCAGGTACAGGAAATGTCGGAAGCCATAGACAAAGGTGCTACCATCATCACTGTAGATCCTCGTTTCTCTACTGCAGCCAGCAAATCTAAGTTTTGGTTGCCCATAAAACCTGCCACCGATATAGCTTTGCTTCTTGCTTGGATGAATGTACTCATCAATAACGAGTGGTACAACAAAAAATACGTAGAAAAATATACCTACGGTTTCGATCAACTAAAAGCATATGTTCAACCATTTACACCTGAATGGGCGTTTGGCGAAACAGGAATCGAACCTCAAAATATAATTGCTACTGCCCGCGAGATGGCCAACGCTGCACCAGCAGTGATTGTGCACCCCGGTCGTCATACTGCTTGGTACGGCGACGATACCCAGCGCCTGCGTGCTGTTGCAATTCTGAATGCATTGTTGGGTTCATGGGGAGCTCGTGGTGGTTTTTATCATCCTGCTCAAGCAAAGGTGCCTAAATTTCAGACTCCCGAATATCCTGCGGTAGAGTGGGGATGGAAAGTACTTTCTGAAGGCAAGTACCGCATGGCCAATGCAGGTATTACCAATGTGCTTGTAGATGCCTCGCACCCTGAATGGAAAAATGAGAAAAAAATAAAAGCATGGATGGTGATAGGAAGCAATCTTATGGCTACTATTCCTAATCCGGCTTATACGCTAGAGGCCATTCAGAACCTTGACTTCATGGTGGTTGTAGATACCATGCCGGCTGATATAACCGGCTATGCTGATGTAGTGCTGCCTGAGTGTACTTACCTTGAGCGATACGACGATTTGCGGGTAAGCGAACATCGCCAGCCAAATATAGCCCTGCGTGTACCAGCTGCAGAACCTATGTACGAGTCGAAACCTGCTTGGTGGATGGCCAAAGAATTGAGCAAGCGTATGGGCTTAGGTGCTTTCTTCCCATGGAACGATTATGCTGAAGTCCTCGATTTTCAATTGAAGAAACTAGGAACTTCGCTCGAGGAGTTTAAAAATGTTGGTGTGATGAATTTGGAACGTCCGTATGAAGATTTGTATTTTGCGGAAGATGAAGAAGCCGAATTTGAGACCAATACCGGGAAAATAGAACTGTATTCTACAGCGTTTGAAGAAGAGGGTTATCCACCCTTGCCTGTGTATACCAAGCATGCTCAGCCACCAGAAGGTTATTACCGCCTCATATATGGCCGTGCACCTATGCATACATTTAGCCGTACCAACAACAATCCTTTGCTCACCGACCTCATGGATGAAAACGACCTGTGGGTAAATCCGAAAGTTGCCAATGAATGGGGCTTAAAGAATGGTCAATACCTTTGGTTACAAAATCACCACGGTGTGATATCCGATTTTCCCATCAAAGTTCGTGTAACAGAGCGCATACGTTGGGATTCGGTGTATATGGTGCATGGATTTGGCAGTACCAACAAAAAACTTACCCGTGCTTTTGGCCGAGGAATTAGTGATACACAAATGATTTCTGAAATAATGTTAGATAGTGAAACAGGAAGTACAGGTATGCGTGGTAACTTTGTTACCTTCATTACTGAAGACCCTAGAAAGGAGGTAGTGTCATGAGATATGGAATGGCTATTGATACCAAAAAATGTGTTGGCTGTAGCGACTGTGTAGTGGCATGCCAGACCGAAAATAATGTACCCGTAGGATACTGCCGCGACTGGATTGTGGAAAATACTGCTGGTACATATCCAAAATTGGAGCTCGAAATTCGCTCTGAGCGTTGCAACCATTGCGACAATTCGCCTTGCGTTCGCTGCTGCCCAACAGGCGCCAGCCATATAATTGATGGCGGAATAGTGGTAGTAACCCACGTAGATTGCATCGGTTGCGGAGCATGTATACAGTCTTGCCCTTACGATGCACGCTACTCGCACCCAGAGGGATACGTAGATAAGTGTACCTTCTGCCACCACCGGGTTGAAAACGGGCAGAATCCTGCTTGCGTTTCGGTTTGCCCTACGCATTGCATGTATTTTGGCGACCTCGACGATCCTAACAGCGAGATATCCAAAATGGTATCTACACGCAAGTGGAAGGTGTTGGCTCCTGAAGCCGGTACCAAACCACAAATCTTTTATCTAGTATAATTTTATTGTCAAATTGCTTCACGCTATATAATATTATGGAAGAAATAATCACAAGTGGTCGGATGAATTTAAACATAGACCCTGTATTGCATGTATGGCATTGGCAAATACCAATCTACCTGTTTTTGGGTGGTTTGGCTGCCGGCATACTCTTTTTTGCAGCGCTTTATACCATCATGGATAAGGCCGACAAGTATCCAACTGCAGTAAAAGTTGCACCAATACTGGTGCCTTTTGCATTGGTCGTTGGTCTTTTCGCTCTTTTGCTCGACCTCAAACACAAACTTTATTTCTGGCAATTGTATACCAACATCAAGTTTGAGTCACCCATGTCGTGGGGCGCTTGGACATTGATGGCTGTTACTCCTTTGTCTATTGTTTGGGTGGCATCTTACCTCAAAGAGCTGATTCCTAGTATAGAACTTAATTCAGGCAGATTTTCCGGCGTACTCAAAATGATATTGAGACCAATCGATAATGCAGCACAGGTAAATTGGGAATGGAAATTTACTTTTTTGACTGATTTTGAAAATTATGTAATAAAAGAACGAAAATCCATTGCATGGATCATGATAGTGCTGGCACTCATACTGGGAGTATATACAGGTATCTTGCTTTCTGCTTTCAATGCCCGTCCACTCTGGAATACTTCTATACTTGGGCCGTTGTTCCTGGTTTCAGGATTGTCTACTGCCGCCGCTGCTATTATGTTACTTAGCAAAAATAAGGATGAAAGAATCCTGTTTAGCCGCATTGATATTATGCTCATCATTATTGAATTATTCTTTATTATTCATATGTTTATGGGCTTTCTGGCTAGTACCGAAGTACAGATAGAAGCTGCCAACTTATTCTTGGGTGGTGCTTATACGGTTCCTTTCTGGGGTTTGGTTGTGGTTCTGGGATTATTGGTACCTGCTTTGCTCGAAATACTTGAGCTACGTGGCTATCATGTACCCATACTTGCACCAGCAGGCCTGATTCTGCTTGGCGGACTTATTTTCCGCTTTATTATGGTCGAGGCCGGACAGATTACCCGCTATTTATATTAACATTATCTTGCAAAATATTATGGAACGTAGAGAAACAAAATATTTGAATCCGTATCTGGCTGGTTTTTTACTGGGGCTTACTTTGTTGGCTGCCATGTATTTTTCCGGACGTGGATTGGGCGCCAGTGGTACACCTAAGCGTGTGATTGCTGCTGCAGCTCATGTGATAATGCCCGAAACTACTGAAAATGCCAAAGTGTTTGCAGGATATTTTGCCGACGGCAAAGGTCCACTTTCTGACTGGTTGGTGTTCGAAGTATTGGGTATGATTATAGGTGCTTTCATTTCAGGGGTTTTGGCAGGTCGCCTTACCTGGCGAGTTGAACATTCACCAAAAATCACTTCACAACGCAGACTTTGGCTCGCACTCATTGGCGGTGCTTTATTTGGCATTGGTTCCCAGTTTGGTCGCGGGTGCACCAGTGGTGCTGCCCTTAGCGGTATGGCATCGTTTGCTACAAGCGGTTTTATT
Source organism: Bacteroidota bacterium (assembly GCA_020048155.1). Classification (GTDB taxonomy): domain Bacteria; phylum Bacteroidota; class Bacteroidia; order Bacteroidales; family DYOH01; genus JAIFMY01. Next base: position 2,376 of record JAIFMY010000147.1, on the reverse strand, counting down.
GCCGTTGCATTTATCTTTGGTACAGGTTACGCTGTTGCTTGGTTTTTTAGAAAAAATTGGATTTAATTACAATTAAATAAATAATTATGGGACCTTTAGTGCCTCAAGGAATTATTACAGGTCAGTGGGATTTTCTCATTGCACTTATTTTGGGTATAGCCTTCGGGTATATACTTGAGCGTGCCGGATTCTCTTCTACACGCAAACTGGTAGGGGTATTCTATGGATACGATTTTGTGGTTTTGCAAGTGTTTTTCACCGCAGCCATTACTGCCATGACAGGAGTTATTTTCCTCAATTATTTTGGACTGATGGATGCGAATATGATATATATCAATCCCACTTATTTGTGGTCGGTTATTGTAGGAGGCATCATCATGGGAGTAGGTTTTCTGGTAGGTGGGTACTGCCCGGGCACCAGTTTCTGCGGAGCTTCTATTGGTAAAATAGACGCCATTGTATTTGTTGGTGGCCTTTTCCTCGGTATCATTCTCTTTTCACTTGCTTTTCCATGGCTCGAAGGGCTATACAAAGCTACCCCTTGGGGACCATCTGTGATGCATGAAGAATTGGGCATTACCCGTGGTATGTTTGCTTTCATAGTGATTGTGCTTGCATTGGCAGCCTTCTGGATTACTGCTCGTTTGCAAAAACGTTTTTCTGACCGAAATTTAAAATATTAACCCAAATGGACGCTAACAAAGAAAAACTTACAAAAAAACGCTACACATTCATCACTGCCATGGTGCTGCTTGTTGGACTTATAGGCGCTTTTTTGCCTGATAAAAACAATAAACCCCAGCTTCAGCCTCAGGACCTGCTGGCTGAACTCAACGATGAAGCCCGTTTTCTGTCTACTGATGAAGTGGCATTTGAGCTCATCAATGCTAATCCCTCTGTTCAACTTATTGATGTTAGAACTCCTCAAGAGTTTGAGAAGTACCATTTACCCGGTGCAATCAATATTCCTTTAGCCGATTTGCTCAGTCCCGACTGGGAAGAGACCCTCAACCAAGATGTGAAAACCAATGTGCTTTATTCCAATGGTACTATATTCGCATCTCAGGCATATATAATCTGCCGCCGTTTAACATACAAGAATTTGTATATTATGAAAGGTGGACTTAATGAGTGGTTTGCCACCATTATAAAACCTGCAAAACCCAGCGATCTGACCAACGATGTTGATCAGCAGCGCTACCAGACACGCTTGGCTGCAAGTCAGTTTTTTACAGGTGGTGGCTCTACGGTTGCACCTGGCGCACAGTCAGAAGACTCTGCAAATACTGGTACTACTGAAGTAAAAACTGAGAAGAAGAAAAAAGCAGCAGGTGGCACTGCCGGTGGCTGTTAATCTTTTAAAAAAATATAATTGTATGAATGAACAATTGAACAATATAAATACTGAAGAGAAGGACCATTCCGAAATTTCGTACCGTTTGCCATTAGGTGTTGGTATCATGGCTTTTCTCCTTATTTTCGGACTTATATACATAAAACAACCTGAGTATGTATATTCGCTCAATACTGATGAGATATTGGTGGAAGCACTCAAACAAGAGGCTGTTCTTGGGCCGGTGTTGCTTACAGATATTATACTCAATAAAGATTCGGCTTACCAGTTTGTTGACTTGCGTACACCTCATGAATTTCTCAAAGGACATGTTCCGGGTGCCATCAATATACCTGTTCACGCTCTGCTCGATAAAGAAAATCAGAAGAGCCTAAACCAGGATGAAAAGATATTGATACTGTATCATGAAAATCACCCTATGGCTTGTGGCCCTTGGATGGTATTGCGGCAGCTAGGTTATAAGAATATTTACCTGATGAATGGTGGCTATACTTATTACAAAAACTCTTTCGTCAATAATTTTGCACCACTAAGTGGCGATTTTAGCGATGAACGTGCAAAGTACGATTATAGTAGCGTGATGCAGGCAGCGGGTTCTGGCAAATCTGCTTCGCAAACTGTAGTAAGTGGTGCCGATGCACCAGTAAAGAAAACTACTGGGGGTAAAAAGGAAAAATCCGGTACTGCCGGTGGTTGCTGATGGTTCGTTTCTAAATGTTAACAGAAAGAAAATCAATGAAAAAGTTTAGTTATTTAATTATATCCTTTGTTTTCCTGACTTTTACGTTTTTGGGATGCAAAACCGGGAATAATACCAATAATAAGTCGGTACTCGAAATCACTGAAACAGTTGTAACTGGAACCGAATCTGAATTATTGATAGATTTTATAGAAAAATCCGGAAATTATATCAATAGTGATTTGGCTCCTGCCTTAGTAAGTGCTACAGAGGTGAATGAAAACCTGAAGACTTATATGGTGATAGATTTGCGAGATTCATCGGAATATAACTATGGCCATAT
>JAIFMY010000223.1 GCA_020048155.1 Bacteroidota bacterium | reverse complement strand
AAGCCCGCACAGATATGAAAAAACTTTTCGAACAATTGGGAGTGAAACCTACTTCTATGATCGATATTTCGGATGGACTCTCTTCTGAGATCATCCATATAGGCAGGCAATCTGAGCTGGGGTGCAAAATTTTTGAAGATAAAATTCCGATTGCGGACGAAACCATTGCCTTTGCAAAGGAAGTAAATATAGATCCTACTATTTTTGCAATGAATGGGGGTGAAGATTATGAACTGCATCCGGATATAACTGTTATCGGGCATATGCTTAGTGCGCAAGATCAGTATTATCTGGTAGCCCGCGATGGCACTCATGTGCCCATCAACGCACAAGGATGGAATGCACTGCTGAGTTCGCCGAATTTGAATTAATTCAACTACTTCTTTTTATTGTATGAAAAAAAATATAGTACCACTCCTGATTGCCTTTATGCTGAGTGTTCCAATGGTAGGTAAAGCGCAAACCAGCGACCTAGGTGTTAAAAATATGTATTCTACAAATCTGGTTACCAACCTGCCCATTATTCAGATAGATACACGCGGACAGTATATAAGTGACGATCCCAAGATACCGGCTACTTTTAAAGTCTGGGACAAGCCGGGCAGCCTCAATGATTTTAGTTTGTCGCCCCAGTATGTTTTCACAGTGGGCATAGAAGTCAGGGGAAGTAGCTCACAAACTTTTCCGAAGCAAAGCTTTGGACTCGAATTCAGAAGCAATTCAGATAATAACTTGGATACCAACGTTACTGTGTTTGGTTTTCCGACTGAAGAAGATTTCGTACTCATTGCAAATTATTCAGATAAAACCCTGATGCGAAATGCATTACTCTATACCTTGTCAAATAAAATTGGCAGATACGCACCTCGTACTCAGTTTTGTGAGTTGTATATAAACAATGATTATATGGGAGTATATTTGTTTGCTGAGAAAGTTAAACGCGATAACTACCGGGTGAATATATCGAAACTTGAACCAGAGGAGGTGTCTGGACCCGATCTTACAGGTGGTTATATACTCAAAATTGATAAAAATACTGGTGGTGGCGACGGCTGGATTTCGCCATTCCCCCCCTTGAGCAATAATTCTGGTCAACAGCTCTTTATACAATATCACTATCCAGATTACGAGGATATAAACGAAAGCCAGGAGAACTATATTCGTGGGTACGTAACCAAATTTGAGAATGCGCTCGCATATCTTCCGTTTTCAGATACTGTTTCGGGATACAGGGCATATATGGATGTGGAAAGTGCGGTTGATTATTTTATTCTCCAGGAAATAGCCAAAAATATAGATAGCTATAGATTGAGCACTTTTTTCTACAAGCAGTCGGATCAAAAGGGGGGCAAATTACATTTTGGACCTATCTGGGATTACGATTTGGCACTTAAAAATGCGAATTACTACAATGGCGAGGCTTATTGGGGATGGATTTATGAGTTTCCTTATCCCGACGATTGGTTTCAGCCTCCCTTTTGGTGGCCCAAAATGCTAAGCGACCCTTATTTTCAACAGGTATTGAAATGTAAATGGAGTGCATACCGTCAGAATCTTTTAAGCACCCAAAATATTCTGCACATGGTAGATAGCATTCAGGATGATTTATCTACGGCTCAGACCAGAAATTTCGTCCGTTGGCCTATACTTAGTGAATGGGTGTGGCCCAACCCGCAAGTGATGGGCTCTTACAACGCTGAGGTAGAAGTGCTGCGCAATTTTATTGATGACCGCCTTGCATGGCTCGACATAAATATGCCTGGAAAATGCACAACTCCTGTTGCTTCTATTGAGAGAAGTTTCGATATCCGCTTAAACTTTGCTGAAAATCAGATTGTTTGCAATTTTCAAGACCATGCTGCACGGCGAATTGAGTTGATTGATATTACGGGGAAAATAATATCATCAGTTGAAAGCCAAAGCGCTGAAACGGGCATATCTATACAGGGCTTACCGCCAATGGTTTACATAGTGCGGGTGCAAGATCCTACAGGAGTAGTGTCGCGCAAAATTGTGTGGTAGTTACTGAATGGTTACCTAAGTGTCTGGTTATAAATAATCATACTCCCAACTATACCCACTATTGCGCCAAAGGCAGTGTTGCGCATTCTTTTTTTCAGGGATTGTGTTTTGTAGCCTTCTTTGAAAGGTTGAATTTCTGTATATTCTTGGGGAATGTTTAATTTCTTGTCGCGCATGGGTACCCATCCGGCCAGGCCAACATGCCCCAGCGATAGAACAGGTGCATAGAAATAGTTGATATTGAGCGACCCCATAGAGAAAACCAGCCCTGAGCCTACAGCCATGCCTGAAACAAAGGCCCAATGCGCTTTGTAGTGCTCGCGTGAATAGTTTTCGCCCTGTATAAAATATTTCATTTCTTCTGCCGAGTATGTCAGGTTTTCATTGTCGGGTTTGTAGAAAATGAGCTCATGTCCGTCTATACTTGTGATAGAATAAACAAATTCAGGGTCTATCTTTCTCAGGTCACCATTTCTGATGAAATATACCACCGAGCTATCTATCGGATCAATGTTATATCCGGTGGTGCTTATTATCTTGCCATCGAGCGTAAGAATGCGTACTAGGGAATCCTGCCCTAAAACATAATTTTGGTAGCTAAACAAGAATAAAAATATAAGGCCTAACTTATTCATAATCTTTATTATTATGTGTAAATCATAAATTCGAATTTAATACAGGCAATTTCCGAAAATTTATGAATAAATGTCTAATTTTACTGCCAATATTTAAGTAATAATTGTCTTTTCACTTATAAAATCATATTTCCTATGGCAAATGATATATTTCTGTCGAGGCATATTGGTCCGCGCGAGCATGAGTTGGCCAAAATGCTTGGTGTAATTGGTGTTGAAAGTAGCGACCAACTGATTCAAGAAACTATTCCGAATAAAATACGACTGCATAACGATTTAGAATTGCCTGAAGGAGTGAGCGAATTTGAGTATTTAATGCAAATAAAAAAAATTGCATCTAAAAATTTAATTTACCGCTCGTATATCGGCATGGGATATTACAATACCATCCTGCCTTTCGTAATTCAGCGCAATATCCTCGAGAATCCATCTTGGTACACATCTTACACGCCTTATCAGGCTGAGATATCACAAGGCCGCCTCGAGGCATTGCTCAACTACCAGACCATGATCACCGACCTTACCGGCTTGCCTATAGCCAATGCATCGCTGCTCGATGAGGCTACAGCTGCTGCTGAGGCCATGATTATGCTGCACAACCTGCGCACCCGCAATCAGGTAAAAACCAATGCCAATGTGTTCTTGGTGGATAGCAGTGTTTTCCCTCAAACCATTGAGGTAATGCGTACCCGTGCAGAAGCACTTGATATAGAACTTGAAGTAATAGATTGCAATAAATTTATTTTCAGCGATAAAGTATTTGGTGTACTGGTTCAGTATCCGAATGCAGATGGTGAAATACTGGACTACAGCCAACTGGCTGCACAAGCACATGCTGCTGAAGTAAATGTGGTGGCTGTGGCCGATATTCTACTCTCAGCGCTTTGGCGTGCCTATGGGATACGGTGGTCCGCATGCTGCATTCTTTGCAACACTCGATAAATTTAAACGTAGCATTCCGGGTCGTATCATAGGCGTGTCTAAAGACGTGAAAGGCAAACAAGCCCTGCGTATGGCGCTGCAAACCCGTGAGCAACACATAAAACGAGAAAAAGCTACTTCCAATATTTGTACTGCCCAGGCATTGCTTGCCAATATGGCCGGTATGTATGCCGTGTATCATGGTGCCGATGGCATAAAGCGCATAGCCATGCATGCGCACCAGGCTGCTGCTGTATTGCAGAATGAAATCAGCAGGTATTTCTGCAAGTAGCATACAGCAAATAGCGCTTTCAAAGGAAATTAACCTAAGATATTTCAACGATAAAGTTGTTGGTCTCAGCACCGATGAAACCATTCAAAAACGCGACATAGAAGACATCATTTCTATTTTTGCTGAGGCACTGCATCTGAAAGCGTCTGCAACTGTAAGTGATGTGAATGGTTTTGTTTTCGATAAAAAATTCGAGCGTACCAGTCCTTACCTTACTTTGGGTGTATTCAACGATTTCAGATCTGAAACCGAAATGATGCGTTACATCAAAAAGTTGGAAAGAAAAGATATTTCTCTCACACATTCTATGATTTCGCTGGGCTCTTGTACCATGAAACTAAATGCTGCCATAGAAATGATTCCGCTCAGCTGGCTCGAGTTTGCGGCCATTCACCCATTTGTGCCTACCAATCAGGCCGATGGTTACCAGCAGATTTTCCGCGAGTTGCGCTCTGCACTTTCTGTAATTACCGGTTTTGCCGATGTTTCGCTTCAGCCCAACTCGGGTGCAGCGGGTGAATATGCAGGGCTTATGGTAATACGTGCATATCACAAAAGCAACAATGAAGCTCACCGCAAAATTGTTCTCATTCCTTCTTCTGCACACGGTACCAATCCGGCAAGTGCTGTGATGGCTGGTTTTGAAGTGGTGGTTGTAAATTGCGATACCAATGGAAACGTAGATGTAAACGACCTGAAAAGCAAAGCAGAAATGCATAAAGACGTTCTGGCCGGTTTCATGCTTACATACCCAAGTACACATGGTGTATTTGAAAGCTCTGTGATTGAAATGTGCGAAATTATACATCAGTATGGTGGACAAGTATATATGGACGGTGCCAATATGAATGCTCAGGTTGGCTTTACCAGTCCTGCACGCATTGGAGCCGATGTATGCCACCTCAACCTGCACAAAACTTTTGCTATACCTCACGGTGGTGGCGGCCCTGGCATGGGACCTATCGCTGTAGCTAAGCACCTGGTGCCTTTCTTGCCTTCTCACCCTGTTATCGACAATGGTCGCCGTGGTGTTCCTGCAATTGCAGCAGCCCCATGGGGTAGTGCTTCTATTCTTATCATCTCGCACGCATACATCAAAATGCTGGGGGCCGAGGGATTGAAAAAATCCACCGAATTTGCCATTCTCAATGCAAACTACCTTGCTTCATCGCTCAAACCATACTTCAATATACTGTATACCGGAGAGCATGGCCGTGTAGCGCACGAAATGATTCTGGATTGCCGCCCACTCAAAGAAGCTACCGGTATCAGCGAAACTGATATCGCCAAACGTCTGATGGACTATGGTTTCCACGCTCCTACTCTTTCGTTCCCGGTGCATGGTACGCTCATGGTAGAACCTACCGAAAGTGAATCGCTGCAAGAGCTCGACAGATTTTTGGATGCTTTGAAATCCATTTACATGGAAATACAAGAAGTAGCCGAAGGCAAAGCGAG
>JAIFMY010000032.1 GCA_020048155.1 Bacteroidota bacterium | reverse complement strand
GTCCGGTGGTTACATGGTGCAACTCGTCCCAAAGCGGAGCACCTGCATCATCGTTTATTTTTGCAGTTACGTTCACATTTATCTCGGTATTGGGTATGGCTTTCTGGTCGTTGTCCATGTATACACCGTTAAATGTGAAATTGCTAGTAATCATATTGTCCACTTTTGTAGCGTCTACAGTTTGGGTAGCATACTTGTTTGAACTATCGAGCACCATGCCTATGAGCAGTGGCAACAAGAATAAACCAACGTTTTGTATGGTGAACATCAGACCATAAGCAGTTCCAAGTTTGCGCTCGTCTACTATTTTGGCTACACCTGGCCACATGGCAGCAGGCACCAGCGAGAACGCAATACCCAGTACTATCATGGGGTATATCGGATTGATGGTGGTAAATGCAAAAGTGAGGTGAACAAGTATGAGTAGAGAAGCCCCGAGAATCATAAGTGTAGCACTTTTTCCTTTATTGTCGGCAATCCAACCAAAAATAGGTGTGAACAAAATATTTCCAAAAGGAATAAGAGCGGTAATTGTACCAGCCAGTTCGCGGCTCATACCAAATTTGTTTATCATCATATCCGGCGCATATTTTATAAATGGGAATACAGCCGAGTAGAAAGTAACACAAAGCAGGGTAATATAAATGAAAGAAGGATTTACGAGCAGGCGGGTAATGTCTGTGAGTCGGAACTCATCTTCAGGCGAAGCCTTTTCTTCAGATTTGCGGGTAGCACGATCGAAACGAAGGTCGAACATGATGTAAACAAGGAATACCAACAAACCAATCATCAACAATATGGCAGCAAACCAAATGCCTTTGTTCCAATCCGGGAAAACCAGTTTGGGACTTATCATGAGTGCTGCGGCAGTACCCAAGCGACCAAAGGCCACATTCAGACCAAGGGCCAGGGCAAGTTCTTTTCCTTTAAACCATTTTACAATTACTTTAGAAACAACCACACCGGTAGTTTCGGCACCTAATCCAAAAATAAAAAAGCCCAGCGACATTGTTTTCAGGGCAGGGCTATAATTGGTAAGGAATGAGTTCATGATGTGATATCCAAAACCACCATTGTTGAAATATTCTGATGAGCCATATGCAGTAAGGGCTGCACCTATAACCATGAAACCCACAAAAGCGAAACCGGTGATACGTATTCCTATTTTATCCAGAATAACCCCACCAATAACTGCCATTAGCAAGAAAACATTGGGGAATGAATAAGCAGAAATGAAAAAGCCATAGTCTGAAGAACTATAACCTAAGTTTTTGGTTAATAAGTCTTTGAGTGGACTAATGGCATCGTAAAAATAATAGTTGGTACCAAGAGTGAAGCCAACAAGCAGCAAAACCAGCCATCTTACGAATGCCGATTCGTTGAGAGCCTTGGGGACAGTGGGTGTGTGAGTCATGAATGTTTATTTTTTTAGTGCATAAGCAAAATTAAGTGCCAAATGTACATTAAATTGTTGATGTGTTATTGTTTGTAGTACGATTTTTTGAGTGTTTAATAATACTTTTCGGCAAAGCTTGTATTATTTTTTATAAAATAAGGTTAAATTAGATGAAGTGGAGTACAGTTTCATTTGCCGATTAAAAGCCAGGTGTTATCTTAGTGGCTTTAAAAACATTATAAAGTATGAAGCAATATTCTTCTGTCATGGTAATAGGTGCAGTGTCACTATTACTTATTATTCTTTTAAGTAGTCAGATTTTCAAAACCCTGTCACCGGGCGAAAAAGGCATTATGTTCAGAAAGTTCACTTCCGGCCTCGACCGTCAGAATGTTTATAACGAAGGTTTTCATGTATTGGCACCTTGGAACGAAATGTATGTATACGATGTACGTGAGCAGAAAATAGAAGAAAACATGGATATCCTCGACAAAAACGGTTTGTCTATCAATGTGGATGTTTCGGTACGTTTTCAGCCACAAGCAGCTCGTTTGGCAGTGTTGCATGAGCGTTTCGGCAAAAACTATATGAACCAATTGATCATTCCCGAGGTGCGTTCTGCAGTTCGTAAAATAATGGGACGATATACTGCCGAAGAAATTTTTTCGACCAAGCGTACCGAGGTGGAAACCAGCATCACCCTCGAAGCTCAAACCAATTTGGGTAGCGAGAACAACAACATCGATGTTACAGCCCTGCTCATTCGCTCTATCAAACTTCCACCCCAAATAAAAGAAGCAATAGAGAACAAACTGAAACAAGAGCAAGAAGCACTTGCCTACAAATTCAGATTGGAACGGGAAATTTCGGAAGCAGAACGTAAGAGAATTGCTGCTGAAGGTGAAGCTGCTGCCAACCTTATTATAGACCGAAGCCTTACCGATAAATTGTTAAAAATGAGGGCTATTGAAGCTACCCAGCAACTCATCACCTCGCCAAATGCAAAAGTGATAGTTATGGGCAACGGCAAAGACCAATTGCCAATCATGCTTAGTGGAAACTAATAATTGCTTTTGCGATTCTCTTTCAAAGAGCTCTAAAATATAAATGTTCGGGTATTCGTGTAAACTGAATGCCCGAACATTTTTTTTACTATCTGAGCATTATACGCTTGCGTGCAGTTTTGCAAAGCTAAAAACAGAAAGATTATTATTCACCATTTGCAAATAGTCGTTCATGAGGGTGCGCATTACAAAATTGTCAACTTTATAAGAGATACCTTCAATGTGAGATACAGGCAGGAGCATAGGAGAAGTACCGGTAATAAAAACAGAATCGAAATCGGATATTTCAGCTTTGCGTATACATTGTTCAAACAACTGAAATCCTCTTCTTTTGGCTAACTCAATGGTTGCTTGGCGCGTGATGCCCAAAAGCACTGTATCTGATGGTGCAGTATATAAGGCACTGTCTTTTACGAAAAATACATTGGTTCGGCTTCCTTCCGTTATATTTCCATCGGTGTCTACAAGTAAGGTTTCAAAGGCATCCGATTCTTTCATATATGCTATTGTGTTTTCGCGCAGCTTTTGCCTAACAAATTTTATTGCAGGATTTTCGCGTACAGCTTCGTACAAGCGTAGTTTTACACCATGTTGGTATTCATAAACGGTAGGGTACCGCGAAACATTAAAGTACACATATATATCTGTTTCAACCTCTTGTTCAAACTGCACTATTACTTTCATATTCATATCACCAATATCATTCATATCTATGAGGCGCATTATCATGTCAAGTAGCTGGTTGTATGTGGTGTTCATATGTAAATTCCCAGCTTGTACCGAGGTGAAAAGCCTATCGAGGTGAGCCTTCAGAAAAAGTGGAGTCCGGTTTATTACCCTAAAAACCTCGTAAATAGTAGGATTATGGTATAAAACATGGTAGTCGAAAAACTCGTACGAGAGTGTTTCGTTATTATGTAAAAAAAGTGAGTGAGAAATCTCGCGCATTTTTGTTTTCAAATCTAAATTAGAATGTTCGTGAATTGCCTTTTAAACGTATATTTGTTATAATTATTATGCATACGGATGTATTTTAAAATTCACCATTTGACTGGCCATATTCAGGAGTTGTATTTAGCCGAGTATCCGGATGGAATTCTTATGCTCGATGGGGGAAGTCGCGCCGATGCTACACTTGTGGAAGATTACATTACAAATAAACTCAACAGACCCATGTCAGATTTGCGCATGATCATGGTTTCGCACATGCACCCCGACCATGCCGGTGCCGCTCAGATACTCAGACGCAAATTCAATATCCCAATTGCTTCTTTTTATACTGTAAATGCATGGTATAGTGGTCTCAGAGGAAGGCTGCAGCATCTATTTGACATATTCATGGGGTGGTTCGTAGTTATACGTAAAAAACTTCCGCGCTACAGGTTTTGGTTCCCACCTAAGCTATACCCAGATTTTCCGCTACATAATGCCGATGCAATCCCTTCATTTCCCGATTGGAAGATTTATCATACACCTGGGCACACTTCGCACGATATCGTCATACATAATAGCGAGGCAAGCATTATTTATGCCGGCGATTTGGTCATAAACATGCATGGTAAGTTTATTCTGCCTTTTCCTATAAACTTGCCTAAGTGTATGGTAAAAAGTATTGAAGTACTCGAAAAACTGGAATGGAAGGAAATACTCTTGGCGCATGGGGGACCGGCAACCCGCCAGCAATTCACTCCGGAAGTTATGATTAAACTCAAAGCTTTGGTACATCGCAAACTGAGAATGCCATTTGTATTTCTACAGTATTTTACACACTTGCCCAAGCCTATAAAACAGTACAAACACACATGCGATTAATAAAATTGACCGCTTCAAGCAATTTCTATTTTTTACGGATTATTATAAAGTTATTTATTGTAAACTTTCTCATTGGCCTTTCTACAACGTCAATTGCTCAGGTTTCATATCTAAACTTTCGCATATTTCGTGCATTGGAAGCACAGAAAACCATTCCGAATGTTATGGCTGAGCACGCCTGGGCGGCCACCGATACCAGCGATGAGTGGGGTACCTTGCAGCTTGCTTTGCTCGAGAGCAGACTTGGCACTTATACTATGGCCAGACTCAAAACATCGGATTATTATACATTCAATTCATACGAGCTACAGCAAATTTCTGCTTTTGAAGATACCAAACCTGCCAATTTGTATATGTGGAAAGCCAACGACTGGGTGGCACACAGCAACAAATGGTATCTCACAGCAGATTCTATTTTTGCACTCGAACACTTGCTTATACCAGACAATTTACAGTTTTATCCTGTTCAACTTACCCTATTCATGCTGCAAAACTACCCTTATTTGCAGCATAGGCAGGTTGTAGGCTCTTTTGCCGCTTTCCAATCGGGCAATGTGCAGAAAGCCATACAATTGGCTGATTCTGAAAAATATATGGTACTGCTCGACGAGTGGAACCAAAGAGCTGCAGAGAGTACAGATGGTGAAGAACTGATACAAATAAGTGCTGAGATACATCAGTTGCAGGTATTTTTGGTTTGGAAAATGTGGCTGTTGGGTTTGGTGGGGAAAACTGATGATTTTGAAAGACTTTACACTCAGCTTATGCAAAGTGTTGAAAAACAGTACATAATCCCTGAAATATCTTTTATAAAAAGTTTTTTCGATTCGAAAACCGCTTTGCCTGAAAACTTTGAACCCAACCTTCCTCTTTCTGCTGATTTGTACTCGGGCATTTTTAAAAATAAAATGCTCACACAAGATTCAATTCAACCTATTGCGTTTACACAGGTAGAAAGTCTTGCCGAATATCCTCAAAATTTGGATTTTCATTTTGAAGCGCTTGAGTACGTACGCCGCATACTGAAGGAGTACCATAATAAAGAACAGCTATCTGAGTGCAGGTACTTGCTCTATATGATATTGCAAAGTCCTATACTCCACGAACAAGATTCGTATTTGGTACAAACATATCATCAGATGCTTTCATGTTATATGGCTACTTCGTACATACAAAACGTAGATTATCAAGCAGCTGCCGAATGTATAGCACCGTGGCTTACCTTACAAAATGCAAACCCAAACAGATTGCGAAACATAGATAAGCTGTTGCGAACTTATTTTGAGGCACTTGAGTTTTTGCCCCATTCGGGTTTCCACGATATTAAAAATCTTGATAAAACATTGCAGCAAAACATTAAAAATAATACGAGCGCTGCCTTGGGATTACATTTGGCCAAATGGCATTTCAAACATGGTGATGTGTTGGTTGCCAAACAGATAGCTGATAAGTTGAATCCGAATTCCTTGCTTGCAGATAGTTTGGCGCTGATGGAGATGTATTTGCTAAAGTATAGCATTTATAAACAAAACTCTTATTTAGATAGCATTTCGGCCATGCTCAAAGGCGCCGCAAATAAGTACGACAATTTGGCCTTTGAAACAGAGTTGTTGTATTTGGAACGTGACATGAATCAACCCGGAAACGATGCACTGTTGCAGGCCAGATTGAAAGAATTGAATGATTGGATGCAATTGTTTGAAGGGGAAGAATTCAGGCTGTATTATCTTTTAAGTTCATTGCAAAACAGATTTTTGCTGCGAACCGACCCAATAGTTGGTACTGCTAACGAAATCTCGCTTTTTGCGACCATGTGGTACAATCAGGAAATCAGCGATTTGGATAAGTTTGGACTCATGGCAAATGCTTCTGCTTTTTTGCAAGAAAGCATGAAACTTGGTATTGCAGCTTCTGGGCTGGCCGATGTGATGATAAATTCTTTGCAAGAAACTAAGTCTGAAGAAACCTATCTGAGCAATACTTATTTGATTCGCATCATGCACCTCACGGCAAATTTGTGGCTGGAAAGTGGCCAAAAAGCCGTGGCCATGAGGTATTGTCAGATGGCTGAAAATATATTGGCGGATTATTCAAATACACCTGGTTTTGAACCATTTATTGTAGAAAACAATCGTCTAAAATGTTTGATACATGAAAACGAGAATCCACAACTTGTGATAACTGTAGCAACTGATGCTTTGAAATGGCTGACCTCCAAGCCGGAATATGGTTCTGAGAAGCTCATTTCGTTCTTCCTACTCAAACAAGCAATTGCAAACAAGCAATTATATAAATATGCCGAGGCTTGGAAATCAGTGAATGAAGTTAGATTTGACTTACAAGATACATCTAATCAGATGACAACTCAACTCCTGAAAGGGCAATTGTATATGAGTGAGAAAAAGTACTCAAATGTTTCAGGTATCTTTAATCAGGAATTATTTAAGAAGTTTAGTAAAAAATATAATAATATTCAGGCCAGAGGAAATATATTGCACATGGCTGCTCTTTTGAATCTGAAACCGGATAGTGCGTCAATTCCTCCATTCACCACATTTATTTCAGATTTTAGTTCAAATAAATTATCAGATACCATATCACTCCGTCAACATGTGGAGCTATGTATGCTCTATGCACAGTTGCTATTAAAAAATAGAAATGGGTACGATCTCATAAAATTGGCATTGAATGACTATGCATTGGCGCTTACCGGGTTAGAAAATGTGATGCCACAGCAAGTAAACTACTATATATACCGTTTGCATGTGCTTCAGGCTGAATACTATATACTTCTGCTGCGGGGGGGCGAAAATACTTCAGACTGGGACAAAGCCCTTGAGCAAATCATGCATGCCGAGTCTTCGTTGCAAATGTTTGATAATAAAAACTTTGACAAAGAAGTTAAAGGATTGAAAGATCAATTATTCAAAATTCAGCGCAACTGAGTATTCTTATCTAACATTCTGTAAAGCAATATTACCGGAAAAATGAGTTGGAATACGACAGGTATCAAAAAATTGATTTTCAAACTCCACGTACTAAACAGCATATAGGCCATTCCAGGAAAACCGAAAATAGCGAGTGCTGTGTTGAATGTAAAAATGAGCAACAGGAAATTTTTGGTAAGGACACGTTTTTCACTCAGATATAGCAATACCAAACTGAAAAGCAGTAAAAGCAAAAATGTGGTTATGCCCGAATCTGTATGAATAAAGTCGTTCATTATCAAATTTAAATATGCATTAATAATTACCATCACTCCAGTGCTACCTGTAGTAAGAGGAGTTTTGAATTTATCTACAGACTGGCCATATTTATTTACAATATCATTGAAAATGCCAACTACTATAATTTTATTCTTCAACAATTTTACAAGATCCTGATAGGGCACAGTGTGTACTACATCATGCATATCGTACACCAGAACAGCACGTTCCGTATTCCATACTTCATTGTTTCTGAGCCTGAAATTGAGTTCGTTTACTTCACCATTGCTCGAAATGGGATCACTTTTGATGGGGTGAAACTTTTCGGCCAATACATATGGTATGGAAGTGTGCGTAGAATAGTCGGTAGTATAAAACCTGTAAATGTAAAAACGGTTTGTTTGGGTGATGGGCTCGCTGAAGACACTGGCAAAACCGGTAAGGCACTGGTCGTATGCAGGAGTACGCAAATTACGTATGAGTTCCGTTCTTACTGGATTCTGAAAATTGTTTCGAATGGAATCTATGGTGAGAGAAATGGGCAATAATAATTGATTTTCAAAAGGATGCATTGCTGCAAGCAAATCCGGATAATTGTCGAGATCAGGTGGAAGTTGATAGTCTACAAACAAAATTTTAAAATCGAGCTTAAATTCCTTCATTTTATTGAGAAACTGAGCAAGTACCTGAGGTTTAAGCCTGTCAGTATTCATATCTATGGCGGCGGTGTCCATATTTATAAACATAAATTCGTTCAGATAGGGTTCTAATCTTGTATATCCCTCATCTGTTTTAGAATCGATTGCCTTTGTATTTTGTATTTCATCAAAGAATCCGGTTTCATTCCTGAAAATCATCGGATTATTTCTGAAAAGTAAATTTAGCCCTGTTACAATGATAGCCCATAAAAGGCCAATCAACAATATTTTAAGATATTTCATTCGTTTCAATCATTTAAAACCTGAATTATCGATGCTCCAAATATAGCTTGTTATGTGCTTATGAAGTAATAATTTCTCAAATTTAAATTAATATTTGTTATCATGGAATAGTTTAAAGTTACAATATCGTGTAAATGGCCCCAAACGACAGCCAATTTTCAAAATTATTCCATTCAGAGCTTTCGTGCGATATTATCACCCAAAATTTGTACCAAAAGATGGCATCGACTTACAAATGTGCCTCAATCATGAAAATGATGAAATGATGCAATATGTAAACAAATAAAAGTACTATCCATTTGATTTTTGTTTATTTTTTTGTAAATTTATAAACAAAAACTATAATATGATACTCGATTTTTCGTCGTGGTGGGGTGGTTTGAGTACCATCGCTCAAATTTATTGGATAGTTGCAATACCTGCAACATTGTTTTTCGTTATTCAGCTGATAATGACTTTTATAGGTACTGACGCTGACCTTGATTCAGGTGGAGGTGTAGATGCACACTTTGATGCTGACGGGGGAATGGGTTTCCATTTCATGACCCTTAAAAATATGATTGCCTTTTTTGCTATTTTTGGCTGGACAGGGCTGGCTCTTGTCGATTCAGGAGCAGGTATATTTCTTGTAGTTTTCCTATCTACTTTTGCAGGAATACTTATGATGGTGGTTATGGCTAGTTTGTATTATTTCATGAGCAAGTTGCAGAGCAGTGGCACATTGAAATTGGAAAATGCAATAGGGCAAGTGGGTGAAGTGTATATCAGTATTCCTGCCAAAAAAGGAGGCAGCGGGCAAGTTACCATCAAAGTACAAGGCTCAATACGCACCTTGGAGGCCATGACCGACGAACTGGAAGACATAAAAAGCGGAGTACTGGTAGAAGTAGAGGATATTATTAGCGACAGGTATTTGCTTGTTCGCCGCAACAGATAGATATACAAATAAGTTGAATTAATTTTAAAATTATACATTATGAATCAATTTCTTGTTGTAGGTATGGTACTATTTGTACTATTCATTTTTATACTCATTTACTCCTTGTTCAAGCGTTACAAACGTTGCCCATCAGACCGCATTCTGGTTGTGTATGGTAAAGTGGGTGGCGAAGACGGGCGTACAGCCAAGTGTATACACGGTGGTGCCGCATTTATTTGGCCTATCATTCAGGATTATGATTTTCTCGATCTTACTCCTATACCTATAGAAGTGAACTTAGAAAATGCACTTAGTCGTCAGAATATACGTGTAAATGTACCTTCCAGGTTTATGGTTGGTATTTCTACTGAGCCGGGAACCATGCAGAATGCTGCTGAACGCCTTCTGGGTCTTTCACAAGAAGAAATTCAGCATCTTTCTGCTGATATTATCTTTGGTCAGTTGCGCGTGGTGATTGCAACTATGGATATTGAGGAAATAAACTCCGACCGTGAGAAATTTCTTACAAACGTGTCGGCCAGTGTTGAGCACGAGTTACAAAAAATTGGTTTAAAACTTATCAACGTAAACGTAACGGATATAACCGACGTGGCCGGGTATATTGAGGCTTTGGGTAAAGAAGCCACTGCACATGCCATAAATGAAGCTAAGAAAATGGTGGCCGAGAAGAACCGTGATGGTGCAATTGGTGAAGCCAACGCTATGCAACAACAGCGAGTAAGTGTGGCCGATGCCCTTGCTTCTGCTAAAATTGGTGAAGCCGAGGCTGCCAAAAAAGAACGTATTGCCGTAGCCGCCAACGATGCAGCAGCAGTTAATGGAGAGAATACGGCTAAGGTTACTATTGCAAATTCTGATTCTGAGAGACGTGTAAAACAAGCTGAAGCCAACAAATTGGCTATTTCGGCTGAAAAAATAAACGAAGCTAAAGCTTTGGAAGAAGCTTACATAGCCCAGCGTAACGCTGAGGTGGGACGTGCCGAACGCGATAAAGCTACTCAATTTGCCAACGAAGTGGTACCTGCCGAAATAAGCAAACAAAAAATAACCATCGAAGCTGAAGCGGAGGCCGAGCGCATACGTAGGCATGCAAAAGGTGAAGCCGATGCTATTTATTTCAAAATGGAAGCTGAAGCTCGTGGTATATATGAAGTTCTTTCTAAGCAATCGCAAGGTTTCCAAAGCCTGGTGGGTGCTGCCGGTAACAATGCTCGCGATGCTGTGATGCTAATGATTGCTGATAAATTGCCTGATATTGTTAAATCTCAGGTGGAAGCCATCAAAAATATCAAGATTGATAAAATTACTGTTTGGGACAATCTCGGAAATGGGAAAGACAAATCTTCTACTGCCAATTTCCTTTCGGGTATGATCGGTTCTATTCCGCCTTTCGAGGAAGTATTTAAAATGGCAGGTATGCAACTGCCCGACTATCTGAAAGGAAAACCAGTTGAAAACGAAGAAATACAGGATGCAAAGGAAGAAAAGAATGAGGCTTAATAAAACAGCCTGATTTTTAAATTCTAATTGGACAACTAATTAAAAGCCGTATCGCCACGTTAAATGGCAGATACGGCTTTCTTTTTCCTGACTTTGAATATGTAAAGTATGGATAAACCCGGATTACGCAATAGCATATGCAGTCGTGCAGGGTGTTATATCCGCAAGTACCAGTTTTCTATTGCTTTACAAAACTGCCTTTCCAAATGATGCTTTGGTTTTGTATTTCTACAAAATAATTTCCGGCAGGTAGATGCTCAACCGGGATACTTGTTTCATCCGAAAAATATTTTGTTCCGCTGAATACAACATGTCCTTGAATGTCAAAAATGCTAAAATCAATATCTTCGTTCAATTCCAATTCCGACTTTATAGTCAATTGCTGTTTTACAGGGTTTGGGTATACATACACCAAATTTTTGTCTGTTATCATATTTTTGGGTAAAGCAGTAGGTATGAGTGCATAAAACCCATCGGATACCTTAGTTTCCGAAAAATTTCCCGATGCATCGCCTGCTTTTACGAAGGCACGATAAAGCACATTTTCCTGGAAAAGTGTAGCCATGAATGTGAATGAGCCTTTATTGTCTGCTTTTACATATGGAATCAAATTTGGCTCACTGGCAGTGGTACCTATACCCACCCAGTATTCGGTGTCAGGGCCATTGGCTGCTTGGTCCCAAAATACTGTAACCTGATGCACAGTCGGTAAGGTATCGGCATCTGAGGCGTTAATATCGTTTACCCAAGCTGGAGATGCTGGTGCCAAAGTATCTATAACAAAAAATTCTAGCTGTTTTATTTTAAACAGATTTGCTTTTGCAAGGCTTTGAAACAGAAACACAGCTGTATCGGCTTCAGTTATGTTCCCAAATGCCGGTAAAACTGATGAATTGCCGGAAATTGGTAAATCCTTGATTTCAGTAGCACGTTTCCACAATGCCATCTCGGCAATATTACACTTTGCATTCATGGTTTCGATATTCAACTCATAATCGTCCTCACTACTAAATTTTCCAGTAAATTCGGAAGCAGGCATATCATTGAGCCACAATAAGCCTTTTTCAGAACCAGGAGCAAAACTGATGAAGATTTCTATTTTGCTCAAATTGTCAAGCATATGGCTGTAAAGTGGATTTTGGGCATCGTTTTCCCTATAAATTCTGAAGAGTTTTGATTCAGGGGTTATTTCCACTACAAGTCTTTGGGCAATGGGTGAAGCACTCATGGGCAAATCATTGATTGCAAATCGCAGGTAAGATGCAGCATTGGACTCCAAAACATTGCATTTGATGGTGAGCAAATATGAATCGTTTATCTTTTTTAGGCTTCTTTGTAAACTATTGGGCTCAAAATTGCTTATTTGCAATCCGTTTTCAGAAAATGAAATGCCTGTTCCTGCGCGATTCCAACCTTCTGAGTTTTTAGTGAAATCTGAATAAAATGGTGCTTCGGTGCGTAAAGTTGCATAAGCATCATGATATAATTTTCCGGGTATATAATAGGTATATAATGTATCATCGTCGGGGAATGTACGATACAATGACATTTTAATTGTGTTGTCCTGGAAATCAGAAAAATAAGGCGTCACATCATAACCTGCAGATACTTTTTGCTTTAGGTGGGCTACCCATCCGTAGTCGTTCTTTGCATTGTCGGATGTAAATCTGAATCCAAGGTTATTCCAGTCACTAGAAATACTATCCTTTCCGTATATACCTGTATATGTGCGTAGTATACGTGAGCCGGAAGGTGTGAAAGTACTGATTTCCAACGTATCAAAATCCTCTTCTACGGCCAGCGAATCCACAATCAAATGCATATTGCCCAACTGGGATGATACCATATAATTGAAATTTGTGCGGTGGTGGTATTTTTCTTTGGTACCAGCCACATCGTCGAACAGCAGATTTTGGTTGGTTGCATGCTGTAAGGTGAATTTATTTTGTAGTGCATTCCATAGTTCTTTTGAGCTGCCATCGTAACCCAGCGCCCAAATTCCAACACCACCCAGGCCAAGGGTGTTTATCATATCGTATTTACGCTCAAGGCTTTGGGCATCATCGTACCAATATTGAGTATATACACCGGCATCATTTTTTACAAAATAGGGATTCGAAGCATTTTCGTCCCACTTGCGGGTTACATTTGGCAATTCGGCCAGTATCTGGGCGTAAGTCATAGACTTTCCGGTTTCGGTAGTTTGGGCGTACAAGGCATCCGATACTGTTTTCCACCTACGGCCATAGTAGGGTAGTCCCATGAGTAGCTTTTCGGCAGGAACCCCTTTTAACAGGTAGTCAATAGCCGATTTAGTTACATTGTAGTTTCCCCATACTGCACCACCATTGCGAGGTGCAACCGGACCGGCATTCTTGCTGCCCGACCAGTAATATTCATATCCCATGATGATGAATAAATCTACATATGGGGTCATGGCCACTACATCAAAAGAATTGTTCCAATCTACAGCAGGAATAGCAATAGAAACTCTTGAGCCCGGAATCTCAGCATGAAATCGGTTAGACAATTGTATCATGAAGGTGGTCATTTGGTTGCGAAGTCCCCCCGGCACCATTTCAAAGTCAATGTTCACTCCATCTGCATTCCTGTATTTTACAAGCGATACCAAACTATCTATGAGTGTTTGCTGGCGTTCCGGAACCGTAAGTATGGCACTGTGATTGTCGAAGAGCGTAACGCTCAGGCTTATATGTACACCGGCAGCTTTGGCCATTTCTACCAATGGAGTTGTTTTCCAATTATATATTTCTTTGTAGCTACCTGTGTTGTGGTCTACTTCGTACGAAAAATATGAAATTTCGGAAAGCAGACTTAAATCGTAGTTATTGTAGGCAGTGCCCATCCAATACGGATGCCAGCCAAATACTTCTTTTTTCAGGCGTTTTTTTTCATTATTGGTATATTTAACATCGCTTGTTTGCAAACCCATTTTCTTGTTCCATTCTACCTCTGTAAACTTACCTCGGTGTAGGAGCATATGTTCTTGGTGAACTGAAGTTTGTGCCCATATCAATGGGGTTGATAAAAGGAATAAAAACGCAATTGCGTAGTGTAAGAAATATTTCATGTGTTTGGTTTTATGGTTCGTATAGGGTGAAAATTGGGAATCAGAAGTTGAATCCCATGCGGATGATTGGATTTACGTATGGTGAGTATATACTGGGGTTTATATTCCAGAGCACCATGAGATTCATGGCAAATCTGTCGCCCATTTTTTGCCTGTAACCCCCACCTACAAAAACGCTGGTTATCCACATACGTTGATACTCATTTTGGAGGTTTAGTGCTTCGAGGCTTAGCTGCTCTGCCTCGGCGTATGCAAACAAGTTGTCGAATACAAACAGGCGAGTAAAGGCATTTCCACCATACATTTGGGTCGAAAAGTTGTAGCGGGAGTCGCTGTAATACCTATAAGATCCGCCTACTCCTGCGTCGAACCAGGATGTTAGATGATAGCCCACCTGAGGCGAGAGTTCTATATTGGTAACGGTACCGAAACCTAAGCCAAAATATCCGCCAAAAAATACTTTATCCATAAATAATGGCCTTTGCTTGGGAGCAGTCTGCGAAGAATCTTGAGCAGAAACTGAATGATATATAAAAATGGAAACCAGCATTAGCATACTATAAAGAATCTTTTTCATGTGTATCTTTTTTTTCAGTAAAATGGTATTTAAAACGAATATTGTATGTCGAATTATTGTGGTAGAAATCAGTATTTTGAGGATCTTGCCATATGCCTTCATCCCCGTTTTCATTTTCATTGCCAAAGTGGCTTTCTGATTTGATATTTTTTAAAGGCAAATACAAGTATGCCAGCAATATACCAAAAAGCAACCCAATAAGGTGCGATTCCCATGATATATTAGGTTCAGTTGGGAAGATACCCCAAATCATGCTGCCATACCAAAAAACATTGAGAAAAGCCAGTGCGAGCAAGCGTTTGTTGCGGGATATGAAACCGCCAATGAGCAGAAACCCGAAAAGGGCGTAAACCAATCCACTTGCACCTATATGTACACCTTGCCGTGAAAACAGCCAAACATTGAGCCCAACAAATATATAGCTCATGATAAAAATGCGTAGGGCAATAGGAGTATAGAAATAAAAAAGAGAGCCGCCAAGAAGCAACAACGGAACCGAATTTGAGAAAGCATGGCCTGCATCGCCATGCAAAAGAGGGGCGAATAGTATACCAGGCAATCCCGACCATTGCAGCGGGGCAATACCCAGATAAGCAAAACTTATGCCCATAGAAATTTCAGCCAGTTTTATAAGCCATATAAGAATTATCATTGTTAATGGAATCCTTATGCTCCTGATGAAAGTTAAATTATTATTAAGCATCAAATATTTCTAACTACGAAATGAATTATAATTATTTTTGAGTGGTGAAATTAGAGAATTTACACAAGAAATATGATTAGGAATCAAAAAATCGTTGGTGCATTAGTATTAAGCACCCTTCTATTGTGGGCTTGCCAACCAAAGGCTATAGATGCCGTGAAATATAATGACGAGCTGATTAAAAATCAAATAGCTGTAAGCCAGGCGGTAATGCAGCTTAGCAAAGCTTTTAAGAAAGCCGATACACTTGAAATGCAATCTGCATACAACAGGGCTACGTTTGTATTAGACAGCGCATACCAGAATGTACAGCGAATCGGCGATTTTGATGCCGATTCTACCTATCGCCATCAGGTAAGCAGTTTACTTCTTGTTTACAAGTCTACCATGAACAATGAGTATTCTCGTGTTATTTCACTATATAAATTGCCTGCTGGCGAGTTTGATATGAGTACCATGCGTGAGATGGAAGAGTTGGTAATAAGCGCTTATGAAAAAATACAGATAGCCATAGATACTTTTAGCAATCAGCAACAAGCGTTTGCTCAAAAATATAATTTTAAGGTCATGGCTGTTAGTAATGAATAATGCTATAGTATTTGATAACCTGCATCAGAATAACATCTTCATTTTTGGATATGCCTGAACAAATGTTTTACTTGTTCTTATATGAATCGCTTATATCCACCGAAATATTCAATACTTTATAAGGTACACCTTTCTCATTGTAAACCGGGGTATATGCTTCAGAAATCCAAAGTTCCTTTTCGTTGATACGCACATGTTGAATAAGTCTTTTGCTAATCCCCGCACGAAGGTCTTGCCAAAATAAAACATGTTCTTCTGAGTTTTGCACACTGTCTACATTGAATTGCCCTTGGAATTTTCCAATCAGTTGCTCACGTTTCATACCGGTAAATTTGAGCATGGTGTCGTTTATACTCATCAATCGACCATCCATATCATATTCAGCCACAAATGAAATTGAATTCACAGCGTCAAGTATACTCGAAAGCTCTGAGGTTTTGAGCGCAGCATCCTTCTGAGCATTCATTATTTCTAGCATATTTTGCTTGAGCAACTCTTCTTGAGCAGCTAATTCTTCTGATTTGATTCTGGTTTCGAGCAAAAGTTTCGAAGTCCGAATGTTGGTTTTAACTTTAGAAAGCGTTGTAGCAATGCTGGCTCCTGCTTTTTCAATAAATTCTTTTTCGTATTGTGAGATACGTCTGAAGGATGCAATTTCAACCACACCATTTACTTCAGTATTAAACAAAAGAGGAACAATAAGTATGCTTTGAGGCTGTATTTGGCCTAAACCTGAGTTTATTTTTATATAGTCACCCGGTATATCAAATAAGAGCAGAGTTTCTTTTTCCTGAGCACACCTGCCTATGAGTCCAACACCAAATTCAATCGATTTTTCATTTATGCTATCAGGGTCTATGGCATAGCTGGCAGCAAATTCGAGTATCAGCTCATTGTACTTTTCGTCGTTTATGACGTAGAAAACCCCCATTTCGGCTTTAATATACTGAACCAGATTTTTAAGTATCTCAAAGCTTAGTTTCGATAAGTCCTCTGTGTTCATACGCAGTACTTCGGCAAGGTGGGCCTGACCCTGTGTAGACCAGTTGTTTATATGTTCTTGCTCAGCACGGTACATCTCTTCAGATTTCGATTTTATGATGCTGCCCTGCATTTCAATTAGAGCACCACCAATAATGTCTTTATCACTCAGTTTTTCGAACTGTACGTTTAGGTTTCCTTTTCCTATTTCTTTGGCAAATTGAGCCATACGCGTAAACGCATCGAGCAATATATTGATGGAATTGCTTATAGCTCCAATCTCGTCTTTGGTTTTAATTTTCATCCGTATATCCTCAGCAATTTCACCGTTGGAGAGCCTGTTGAGTACATCTGTTGCACGCTTTATGGGTTTTGATATATTGGAGGCTATATAAAAGATAATCACTACCATGATTAGCATGCCCACCAAACCAACCAAGGCTGAAATAATCATATTGTTATTTGCTTCGGCACGTATCACACTCACCGGTACTACAATACCCAACGACCAAGCGTATTCTATTCCTTCTATTTGTACAGGAGCAAATACAATAAATGCCTCTTCTCCTTCGCTAACTTCTATAATTTGTGAAAATTTCTCTTTATTCAATATTTTTGCAATCACCTCGGCTTGAGTACCTAGCATAGGAAAGGCTTTGCTAACTGGCTGATTGATGAGCGATGAATTTGGGTGCCCTGCAAAAGTACCATTGTGTGCTACCAAGAATGCATAACTGTTTTCAAATGGTTTGATTTTGTTTACCATTTTCTCAAATCGCTGCAGCGAAATATCTATACCCGCAAGGGCTACAAATTGATTGTTGACTATAACAGGTACAGCAAACCCCGACATAAGCATAGAGTCCTGAGCCAAGCCTGTATAAGAATCGAAATAAGGTTCAAGCAGCAAGGTTGCTTTATTACTTTTGGCATAATAATACTTGCTTCCTATATCGTCGCCTTCCATATTTTTCTCTTTCTGAATCTGTGTGATTACAGGACCAGCCCTAAAATATCCATGCTGCAGACGACCGTAATCTTTTTTATAGGTGGTATCTATTGCATAGTATTCATAACTGGTAGCTACCGATAGGAAATCGGGATTGGAAACAAGCAATTCTCTGTGTACACTTAGCAAAAGGGGTTCCCATACGCTTCGCGGCAGGTCTTTGTATATGGCCAGAAATTTTGACAATGACAATGTTGCTACAAAATCTGCTTCCAATTCACCTTTCACCACGTTCGCATAGTTTTCTGCTTCAGACTGAGCCAACCTTTTGGCATTGTCTACTGAGATGCGGTTTAGGTTGAAACTGATGTAACCTACAGCAATGAAATAGATGAGCAATGCTGTGGTAAGAATATACACTATCATTTTGCTGCGAAGCTTCATAGGAACATCAGTTTAGAATATTTATTTCAGAAAGTAAATATATAAAAGAAAAATTTGAAGTGTGCTTTTTTTTCACACAAACTGCCATTTCGGGGCTTAAATTTGCATCAGTGCTTGCTCAAAATAACCAATGAGGGTTTTTGAATCTTCGATGCCCGTCGAAATTCGAATAGCTCCATCTATGGGATATTTTTCGCCCCATACTGCCTTTATAGGCATAAGGGTGGTGCGGGTATCGCCAAGCGAAGGCACTATAGGAATATGGGGACTAAGCAGGCTTGTAAATTTTGCTACTGCATTGTTTTCTGAATTGGGTTTCAGAACAATGGTTAGCATACCCCCAAATGCATTTTCATGAAAAAGCCCAACTGCCTGAAGGTGCGAAGTATCAGAATCGAGCCCAGGGTATATTACTGTGCTAATTTTTGGGTGATTAGAAAAAAATCGGGCGAGTTCAAATGCATTGAAGCAATGCTGGCGAAAACGTAATTCAAAAGTATCTAGTTGCGAATGTAGCCTGTAAGCATCATCGGGCGACAGATTGCAACCCACCCACTTGCGATATTCAATAGCCTGCTGCATGAGATCAGTGTTGTTGCCACACAACACGCCTCCGGTAAGGTCGCCATGCCCACTCAGGTATTTGGTTACACTGTGCACTACCAAATCTGCTTCATCATGCAAGGGTTTCCACAAATAAGGTGTGGCAAAAGTATTATCTACTATGATGGTGCAGTTGTACTTTTTCCCCAAAGCTATGATGGCGCGGGCATCAGAAACTATAAGCATAGGGTTGGATACAGCTTCGAAATATAATACCGCAGGGCGTTGTATATGCAATATTCCCTCTAGCCTTTCCAAATTATATTCCATTGGTACTATTTCTGAATTTCCGGCTGCATAGTTTGGACTTGGAGTGGCCGAAAAACGAATAACGTTAATACCCCGGCGAGGAATAAGTATTTTATCTATATACGAATGTGTACCGCCATATATCTCAGAAAGAAATAGCCATTTATTTTCTTGGTTTGATTTTTGCAAAATACCCAAGGCCAAATCGATTGCAGACATACCTGACGAGGTAAGCAGAGCCCATTTCGAATCTTCCAGGGTGGCAAGTTTTTCTTCACATGCCACCAGTGTAGGAGTTCTGTAGCGTGCATATATATATTGTGTAGGCTCAATCGGGTGCGATGCCTCTTCGGTAAAAGCAGCTTTTAAGTCATCTGCCGATTCAAAAAAAAATCCGGAGTCACGATATAGTGGGGGCCTCAGATTGTTCACTTTTTTTTTCATACATCTTCTATTTCGTGCAATTCAATAAGTTTGTAAGGTATATTGAGCAATGAGCAAAACTCTTCCCCATTTTCCATAATATCCAAATCATTTTCTTCGTAATACCAATGTATTTCAACATGGCCATGTATGGCATGCAATTGCTCAAGCTTCACAAAAATTTCGTGAAGCATTTTTTTCGATGATGTGTTTAAGTACAACATCTTGAATACGAATGTAGTACTTTCGTTTGGTCTTTTTTTGTATTGGTCGAGCCAATCAAGTACTGGGGTGTACACATAGTCTGTGTTTTCCGGAAGCGAGCGTCCTTTTATTTCAAATATACCGGCTTCGGCGTCCAGCATTATTTCAGGAGAGTTTGATTTAGGCTGTAAGTAGAATCTATTCATAATTTAAATTGAATATGTGCATAACATCTTTTGAGGGTGCTAAATTAAGCTATGTTTTCAATATTAGATATCATGTATTTGAATAACCAAAAAAAATGCCAGATGATGATACATGGCTGTACAAAATTACTGTTTTTCAAATATTTCTGTTTTGTTTGTGGAGCATGGCACATACCCATTGTTGGCCATTCAAATTTGTATTATATTGGAAGTGGGCTTTTTAAAAACCATACAAACCATACAAACCATACAAACAAATAGATAGTATGATTTTTAAAATATGATACTAAAAATGATTTGAAGGAGATAAAAAAATAATATTATGTATGCATAGTAAAAGATAAATACTAATTTTGAACTTAGAATAAAATAAATATACATATAACAGTCTTAACTTAAAATTATATGGTAGCACAAATACTCTTTTCAATGGTATTGCTAACAGCTATAGCGCTGTTTGTGCGTAATGTACGCCGAATAGTAAACGCTATAAGCATGGGGCGCCCTCAAAGTATAAATGACCAGCCTGCCCTTAGGTGGCGAAAAATGCTCTTGGTGGCTATAGGCCAGGGGAAAATGGTAAAGCGCCCGATATCCGGTTTCTTGCATATCATAGTGTATGTCGGCTTTTTGCTGGTAAACATAGAAATGATTGAAATCATGATAGACGGTATTTTCGGAACGCATCGGATTTTTGGTATATTGGGTACACCTTACAATTGGCTCATATCAGGCTTTGAAATGTTAGCTATATTTGTAATTGTAGCCTGCATTATTTTCTTAGTGCGCAGAAATATACTTAAGGTGAAAAGATTTCAGGCTGTGGAGTTAACTACCTGGCCCAGAATTGATGCCAATATTATTCTTTTGACCGAAATAATACTCATGAGTGCTTTGCTCATCATGAATGCCGCCGATACAATAATTCTTTTACGTAACTGCGGAATTGGTGTAGATTGCTATAGCTTTCTGGTGAGCAGTTTATTGTTACCTATATTCAATAACCTCGATACCAATACACTTATAATAATAGAAAGGGCAGGCTGGTGGATTCATATACTTGGCGTACTTGCTTTTCTCAATTATATCCCATATTCAAAGCATTTTCACATTGCCTTGGCTTTTCCCAATGTATGGTTTTCAAAATTACAGCCCAATGCTGCCATGCCCAATATGCCAGAGGTGACCCGCGAGGTGGAAATTATGATGGGGAGCAGACCCGAATCTGATGCTATTGAAAATCAGGGAGTATTTGGTGCAAAAGATATTGTCGATTTGAGCTGGAAGAACATTATGGATTCGTTTGCTTGTACCGAATGCGGCAGATGCTCTGCAGTATGCCCTGCCAACCAAACCGGAAAAAAACTTTCTCCCCGAAAGATAATGATGGACACACGCGACCGGGCCGAAGAGCTTAGCCTTTTTAAACGCCTGCATGGGGCTGACTCACACGATGGGAAATCGCTATTGGGCAATTATATCACCGCCGAAGAAGTTTGGGCTTGCACTACCTGCAATGCTTGTGTCGAAGAATGTCCGGTAACCATCAATCAGGTTTCCATTATATTGGCACTTCGCAGGTATATGGTCATGGAGCAATCTGCCGCGCCAAGCACCATCAATGCCATGCTTACCAACATCGAAAACAACGGCGCTCCTTGGAAATACGCAGCTGCCGACCGAGCAAACTGGACCAAAGAATTGTACATGAACGAGGTAAAATAAGCACAAAATTATGGAAGAGACTATAAACAAACTAAAAATAAAAGTGCCGGTAATGGCAGATTTGGCTGCTCACGGTAAAACACCTGAGTACCTATTCTGGGTAGGTTCTGCAGGAAGCTATGACGACCGAGCCAAAAAGATTTCGCGCGCATTTGCCAAATTGCTTGCCCATGCCGGTGTAGATTACGCGATACTTGGCACCGAAGAATCGGATAGTGGCGAAGCAGCCAAGCGTGCAGGTGCTGAATTTAATTTTCAGATGCAAGCTATTGCCAATATCGAAGTTTTCAAGATGTATGGGGTGAAAAAAATAGTGACATGTGACCCGCACGACTACAGCATACTCAAGAACGAATATGCACAGCTCGGCGCAGAACTCGAAGTATATCACCATTCGCAGTTTCTTGATAAACTTATTGCACAAGGAAAACTTAAAATATCAAACCAGTACCTGGCAAGCAAAACCATTACCTTTCACGATCCGTGCTATCTTGGTCGAGGAAATGGCGTATTCGACGAACCACGCAATGTGATACGAAGCACAGGTGCGCATATGGTAGAGCTCAAACGAAGCAAAATTCGTTCGTTCTGCTGCGGTGCAGGAGGAGCACAAATGTTTAAGGAAGCAGAAAAAGGTAAGACAGAAGTGTTTGCAGCACGCACAGAAGATGTGCTAGAAGTGACGCCCGATATACTTTGCACTGCATGCCCGTTTTGTATGTTAATGCTCACAGATGGCATTAAATACAAGGAAAAACAAGAACAAATAAAAGTACTCGATATCGCAGAATTGCTAGCTGATGCATTGCAATTGTGATGCAAAAGGGGCTAAGTTGCTGTAATGTTATAAATTAGAAGCATCTTAGAAAAAAGTAATAATTAATTGAAAAAAAGCCTTCTTTGCTCTTGCAAAGGAGGTTTTTTTGCGTATTTTTGCATAATCCGATTTTATCATTCACATATTATGTAATCACAAGGTTGTAGTTGAGCAAACAACGTCCTGAAAGTTACACAAGCTATCAAAAAGTTGAAGCAGAAACACCCTCAATCGTATTTTGGGGAGGAGTATTTGTCGGCTCCAATCAGAAAGTTTGGCATGTTTTTGGTAATTTTGGAAGAAGGAAAACGATAACATAGAATATATAAAAGCAAAAAAGCGGCATAAAGTTGCATGGAAAACTGTTGCCAGAATTTAAAGAAATATATCTGATATAAAATGTGGAGGCTCAGAAATTGTAAAAGGTTGAAAACATGAATGATGAGCCTAAAGTATTGAATATGAATGTAATATATTATTAAAGAAATATTAAAAATTATATAGCTGAAATAAAGTCTGATAAGCAAGTTTTGAGAAATGCAATAGCAAAAGCATTTTTTTATCAACAAATTTAGTTCAAACTTTACAAAGCAAAAGAAAAGCATAGTGTACCCTAAAAAACTGTGAAAATGAACCAAAAACACGTCGAGGCATGGAATAAGTGTCTGCGCATCCTACGCGACAACATGAAGGAGGCCACTTTTAATACCTGGTTTACACCACTTGAGCCCTTACAATTGATTGAAAATACACTCACTTTGCAAGTTCCAAGCCAATTTTATTACGAGTATATTGAAGAAAACTTTCTTGAATTGCTTGCTTTTGCAGTACGTTCGGTCATTGGTAAGAATGCCAAGCTGGAGTACAACATACTGATAGATAAAGGAAACGGAAGCAATGGCAAACCTGCCACCATCAATTATCCATCCAGCAACGGAAAGGTGAGCAAGAATACACAGAATGTGGCTCCCGCTGTTACATTTGATCCAAAAGCAGGAATGAATCCATTTGCAGTGCCTGGTTTACAGCGCTCTAACTTCGATTCGCACTTACGTCCACAGCATACATTTGAAAATTTTATTGTAGGTCCGGGCAATACTGCCGCTTACCATAGTGCACTCAAAGCCGCCGAAAATCCCGGTCAAACCGGCTTTAGCCCACTGCTTATTTACGGAAACTCTGGAGTGGGAAAAACACACCTTATCCAAGCTATTGGTCTAAAAATAAGAGAGGTACATCCAAAAATGCAAGTGTTGTACGTACACGCCAACAACTTTATACAAGAGTTTAGCGAAGCATCTATCAACAATACCCGCAACAATTTCTTGCAAATATATCAGAATGTAGACGTACTCATAATTGACGATATTCACGATTTTTCGAGCAAAACTAAGTCTCAAGATTCTCTATTTCATATATTTAACCACCTTCATCAAATGGGCAAACAATTGGTTTTTGCCTGCGACAGAGCGCCAGTTGAGCTTGAAGGACTTGACGACCGTTTGTTATCACGTTTCAAATGGGGCGCTTCTATAAGGGTTGAAATACCTGATTTTGAAACACGTAGAGGCATACTTAAAATGAAAGCCTACAACGATGGCTTGGTTATTCCTGAAGAAATTATTGATTTTCTGGCAAATAGAATTACTACCAATAGTCGCGAACTACAAGGCTCAATGGTTTCATTGTTGGCTTATGCTACAGATTCTAAATCTGAAATAACCCTCGAACTAGCCCAACGTGTTGCCGATGAAATAGTTAAACGTAAAGATGCAGACCTCAATCTGCAGACTATTCGCCGTACAGTATGTGATTATCTGAACGTTGACGAAACTAGCCTTGAGTCAAAATCCAGAAAACGTGAGATTGTAGATGCCCGCCAGATTTCTATGTATCTTGCCAAGGAGTACACATCCAAATCATTATCAACCATAGGTCAATTTATTGGTAAAAAGGATCATAGCACAGTATTGCACGCTTATAAATCTGTTAGAAATATGATGGATACCAACAAAAAGTTTCGTGAGACAATCGAAGAATTGTGCTCCAGACTTGGTATCTGATTTTTGAACTATACAATCTTTAAGATTCCCCCGAATAAAAGATTTACGCCCATCTGTTGAAGATGGGCTTTTTTTATAGTATATCTATTCCTTTTAGGGCCTTGTATTATATTTATCGACTAATAGTAAGCCTTGTATGGCCATTTACAATGAGTTATATAATACAGAAGTCACAGCATTGATTACATTTCACAAGTCATACTATTCAATCGTAAGTAGCTGTTTTCAACTATTCACAATAAGGGGTTGATTTATAAGGCCTAAAACATAAGCCAGCACATTAACGTGCAGATACACAAAATATTTAAAAATATTATAGCCAAAATAGCCCATTTCGATTAAATTCTTATTGTAAATCAATCATTTTATGATGTTCTATCAGATAAAATAGTTGCGAATCTATATTTGTAAACTACTTAATAGAATTGTATATCGACTTGAATATATGATAGATAGATCACAGAATTTTCACAGATTCATACCACCTAAAAATGAATAATAGTTTGAATATTTGTTTAATTAATTTCTTTAAATAATTGGATTATTGTATCATAATTTTATTTTAAAATTGGTGCAATACCTGTTTCCTAACAACAGCCGGATTACAAATCTAAATTCGTAAATCAAAAATCTATACCACCGTTTTTATCCGTTTATATTTTGTAAGTAACAGATATACAATTTTATGTATTTTCACATGTTCAATTACTTGTACCAAGCATCTATTTGATAGTCATATATACGAAAATGTATATTTCGCATTTATCACAAATTTCAAATGTTTTAAAATAACAGATGATAAAAATCTGCTAGAATGCAACGATACATAAAATAATGACAACTCTGAAATGGTAATCTAACATCAGCCAGACTTAGGATCGGGAACTATCTCTAACATGGCTACCTTTAGCACCTCAAGCGAACAAAAACCAAATTCATCTATTACTTTTCCTTCGAGCAGGTATATGCCATCGCCATGTAGTGGATACATTTTGTGAACTTGCGAAAAATGCACTGTATCAAAGAAATGATTGTACAAATCGAAAAATGTACCGAAATACATGAGCTCTTTGTGAACTGTGATAACTTTTTTAACATGCACCAGGTGCCCTACCATCTTTACAGTTTTTCCAATATTGTTTGGTAGATCATCTGCCATTATTTCTCCTCTGAAACGGGTTCGCAGCAAGTCAAAATGTGAGAGAGTGACTGCAAAGCCCAAAATCTCAAGTTCATCGTAGGCATCTTCTACAGGAGTATTGGTAAGTTGTGGCAGCGAACCTAGCTGAGGTGCCACATCAAATACATTGCTTATCTGGTCTTCTGCAGCAGATTTAGTAAGGAGCATATGACATTGCCATAGCAATACCGGTTTGTTCAGATTTGTGAATCGGAGAGCGCCCAGGCGAATAAGTATGATGAGTTGTTCCTTGGGTGGATGTACACGATCAATAAAATTTCCGAGGCTTGTGTACATTCCGTTGCGCTCGCGTTCTTCCATGATGCGATCTACGAATTTCGATTCCAGATTCTGCACATGAATGAAGCCAATATATACAATTGTATCTGAGATGCGGGTAAGATACGTGCTAAAGTTGACGCAAGGCAGCTCTAACAGGGCACCTTCGCGCACAAGCTGACGAAAATATACCCATCGTTGGTAAAATCCACCGAAATTGTTGATTACAGCCACCAAAAACTCAAGAGGGTAGTATGTCTTCAGATACAAACTCTGGTAACTCTCTACAGCATACGATGCACTATGCGCTTTTGAGAATGAATAGCCGGCGAAAGATTCTATCTGCCGCCACAGCTCGTCGGTTACTTCTTGCGGATGCCCGCGCTGAGTTGAATTGGAAAAAAAAAGGCTAACAATACGCTCAAATTCTTCTTTTCGTCTGCTTTTGCCGCTCATGGCTCGGCGCAGTATATCGGCACTAGCTAAGTCTAGCCCTGCGTAATGGTGGCATATACGCAATACGTCTTCCTGATACACCATGATGCCGAATGTTTCGGACAGATGTTCCTGCATCACCGGATGCAGGTATGTATACTTATCGGGATTATTGAACCTGAAGATAAATTCGCGCATCATACCCGATTTGGCTACTCCCGGACGTATAATACTGCTTGCTGCCACCAGAGCCAAATAAGTCTCACATTTCAGTTTCTTGAGTAAGCCACGCATGGCAGGACTTTCTATATAAAAACACCCGATGGTATCACCCGATTTGAGTTGGCGGCAAACCCCCATATCGGTTTTGAAAGCTTCTACCTGATGTATATCTATTTCTATATTTCTGTTTTCGCGGACTATGCCTACGGCATCATGTATATGTCCGAGGCCACGCTGGCTGAGTATATCCAGTTTTTCGAAATTTATGTCTTCGGCAACGTACATATCGAACTGAACTACCGGATAATCTTTTGGAGGCAAATCGAGTGCACTAAAATACGTGATAGGAAGGTGAGAAATAAGTACCCCACCGGCATGTATGCTTCGGCCATTTGGAAAATCTACGAGCATAGTTGCGTACTCAACTATAGCATTGCTGATGGCAACCCCGGCCGAATCCGAGTTTCGGCTTTTTACCCAAACATCAGTTTCTTCTTTAGGCAGACCATATACTTTGCTAAGCTCGCGAATAGAACTTCTGTACTGAAAAGTAGTAGTAGTGCCGAGCAACGCAGCGTGGGTTTTTCCATATTTTTCGAAAATGTAATCGTAAATGGCATTGCGATCTTTCCACGAAAAATCGATATCAAAATCTGGAAGGTTGGTTCTGAAAGGATTTATAAACCGCTCGAAATACAAATTTAGTTCAATAGGATCAACATCGGTAATACGCAAGCTGTAGGCTACCAGGCTGTTGGCACCACTACCGCGGCCTACATGATATATGCCCTTGCTCATTGAAAATCGGATGATATCCCATGAAATAAGAAAGTAAGCCGTAAAACCGAGCTGAATGATGGTATCAAGTTCTTTGTTGAGCCTGTTTACTGCATCTGCATTGGGGTTAGGATATCTGTATTGCAACCCATCCAGCGCCAATTGCCTGAGCAAACTGATATCGTCTTCTATTGTTTTTCCGAATATGTGCATATTCTTTACAGACGAAAAGTCGAACTCGAAATTGCACAAAGACATGAGCAGCTCAGTATTTTGCAAGATAAAAGGATATTGCCCAAAAACCTCTGCAAGTTTTCCTGCAGGCAAAAATCTGTGCCAGTTGGCAGCAGCATGTTCTGTATCTACCTTGCTGAGCAAAGTGTTTTGCATGATGGCTTGCAGGTGCAAATGAAGTTCGAAATCTTTCTTTGAATGAATACTTACCGGACTTTTTACCACCAACTTATTGGCATATCTGAGTAGAGGTGAGCGAAAAAGCTTGTTTACCCGAGTGGGAAGTATACCTATATATTCATTCTCGTTCAAGTCTACAGGCAAATTGTTTTCAGGAAAAATAAAAAATACGTTAGGCAAGAAGGGCGGCCTGGCAGGTAGATCCTTTTTTTGCAGGTTGTATTCGCTCAAGAAAGAATTGAGTTCATGAAATCCGTGAATATTTCTGGCCAATCCAATATACAAATGCCTGTCATTCAGTCTGAAATCGATACCCACCAAAGGAGTAATGGAAAACTTTTTGCATTCTTTTACAAAATCGAAAACCCCGCTTACGCAATTTATATCAGTAAGAGCCAAACACTCAATCTTGTATAAATGAGCCAGTTTCACCAGTTTGGGTACTGATAGTGTACCAAAATTGAGACTGTGGTATGAATGGCAGTTGAGATACATATATATTAACTAATATAAAAGAAATAAGTTATAAATGTTGTAAAACAACAAAAAGATTAATGTAAAATTAAGGTAAGTATAGTTAAAATGTCTGGTTATTTTCCCAGTTTTACAAAGCCAAATTCAATTTTATTAATTATTAATATTAACTTATGAGACAAAGAGTTACGAATTTTTTACTGATGTTTGTTTTTACCTTATGGACCGCAATAGCATTCGGACAGGGGTCTACAACATCGGGTATGAACGGAAAGGTTGTCGGAAATAACGGTGAAATCCTTCCCGGAGCCACTGTTGTCGTAAAACACATTCCAACAGGATCGCAGTACGCTGCCATTACAAATGCGCAAGGGCTTTACTTCTTGCCCAATATGAACGTAGGCGGACCATACATGGTTACTATATCGTTTGTAGGATACGAGAAGCAAGAGCGCAGCAATATCTATCTTACGCTTGGTCAGAATTTCCAGTTGAATGCTAACCTAAGCGAACAAGCCACTGACTTGGGCGAAGTAAATGTAATTGTAAAAAGAAAAGATATATTTGATGGTAACCGTACCGGTGCTGAAACTGTTATAGATGAGCAATCATTGGCAATAGCCCCAACCATAAGCCGTAGTTTGAACGACTTCGTTCGTTTCACACCGCAGGTTTCTATTATGGGTAGTGGTATTTCTATTGCGGGTACCAACAACCGTTACAACTCGGTATTGGTAGACGGTGCTGTGAACAACGACGTATTCGGTCTTGCAGCTTCAGGCACAAACGGTGGTCAGATAGGTATTTCCCCTATCAGTTTAGATGCAATTGAGCAGTTTCAGGTAGTACTTGCACCTTATGATGTGCGTCAGGGCGGTTTTGCAGGTGGTGG
Source organism: Bacteroidota bacterium (assembly GCA_020048155.1). GTDB lineage: Bacteria > Bacteroidota > Bacteroidia > Bacteroidales > DYOH01 > JAIFMY01. Next base: position 5,714 of record JAIFMY010000032.1, on the reverse strand, counting down.
TATCAACGCCGTTACCCGCAATGGTACAAACAATTTTGAAGGATCAGTGTATTGGGTTACCCGCAACGAAAATCTTGCAGGAAAAACACCTACCAATAATCCTGATATCGAAAGAGTAAAATTAGATAAATTCGGAGCTAATACATACGGTGTGCGTGTAGGTGGCCCTATTGTTAAAGACAAGCTCTTCTTCTTTTTCAATGCTGAAATTCAGCGCGATGAAACCCCAAAACCTTTCAATTTTGATGATTACACAGGAACTACACAAAACATGGATAGTGTGCAAATGGTAATTGACAAATTGAAAAATGATTTCGGTTACGATCCCGGAACATTTACCAACAACAAGCAAATCACCAACAGCAACAAATTCTTGTTGCGTATGGACTACAACATCAGCGCCAATCACAAACTAACCCTCCGTCACTCGTTTGTTGATGGTCGTTCTATCTACGGTTCTGCTTCTAGCAAAACTTCTTTGAACTTTGAGAACAACTGGATTAATTTTAATTCCAGAACCAATTCTACCGCTCTTGAGTTGAAAAGTCGTGTGGGCGATAATATGGCAAACAGCCTTATCATAGCTTACAACGCTGTGCGCGACGACCGTGATGGTAATGGTACAGATTTTCCTACCATCACATTACGCGATGGTTCAGGTTATTTCAATATTGGTACTGAGCCTTTCTCTACTGGTAATGAGTTGAATCAAGATGTACTTACTATTACCAATAACTTTAACCTTTACCTAGGTAAACATACCCTTACATTTGGTACTCACAATGAGTTCTACAAAATGTATAACCTCTTCATTCGTCAGAACTATGGTGTATATACCTGGAACTCAGTAAAATCATTCTTAGATGGTGCAAATGCGAATTCCTACACAAGAAGCTACTCATTAGTTGATGATGTAACAGGTGACGGTTCAAAAGCTGCTGCTGATTTCGTGGCTATGCAATATGGTTTGTATGTTCAAGATGATTTCCAATACAATGATAAACTGAAGATTTCTGCTGGTTTGCGTGTTGACGTTGCCAGATTTGATATACAACCACCTGCTATTTCTCAATTTGATACTACTCTTGCAAAGATTGAAGCTGCTGGTTACGACCTAGCAGGTGCAAAATCTGGTCAAATGCCGGATCCAAAACTTTTGGTTTCACCTCGTATTGGTTTCAACTACGACGTAATGGGTGATAAAACCTTTCAATTACGTGGTGGTGTTGGTGTATTTACAAGCCGTATACCATTTGTATGGCCGGGTGGCGCATATACCAACAACGGTTTGGTTATTGGTGGTGTGAGCAACGTGAGCAACGTTGCATTCGAACCTGATGTAAACAATCAGTATGATGCAGTTGATCTGGGTAGAACTATCAAAGTTCCATCTGGTGAAGTAAACTTGTTTGCCAAAGATTTCAAATTCCCACAAGTATTGCGTGCCAGCTTAGCTGTTGACCACAAATTGCCTTGGGATATGGTAGGTACCGTTGAGTTCATGTTTACCCAAAACATAAACGATGTAGTTTACTACAACCTGAATATCAAGCCATCTGTAGCTAATCTTACAGGTTCACCCGACGACAGACCTATCTATCAGGGTTCTAGTGGAAATGCACTTATAGAGCCTACTTATACAGGTGTATATTTGGCCGATAATACCAATGAAGGTTACAAATACAACTTTACTGCTCAGTTGCAGAAAAACTTCGACCAAGGATTTACAGGTAGCGTAGCTTATACATTTGGGCGCGCTATGTCTATCAACGATGGTACTTCTTCGCAGAACTCTTCACAGTGGAGATATGTGCCTAACGTAAGAGGTCGTAACGATCTTGACTTAGGTTATTCTGACTACGATATGGGACACCGTATCACCAGCTACCTTTCTTATTCCATAGAGTATCTTGACCATATGTCTACTTCTATCAGCTTGTATTACAATGGTCAGTCTGGCGACAACTTCTCTTATGTATATGGCAATGGCCGCAACATGACTAAAGAAGATTTCTCGGATCAAGACCTCGTATACATTCCAAATGCTGCTTCTGAAATTAATCTGATTGATTATACTTGGAACCATGACGGCGATGCAGCTACACCTTTAGTAACTGTAACTGCTGCTGAGCAGTGGGCTGCCCTCGAGAAATTCATGAACGAAGATCCTTACCTCAAAGAACACAAAGGCGAATACATGAAACGCAATGGATCTCGTGGCCCATTCGAGCACAACTTTGACCTTCGCATTGCTCAAGATTTCTTCATAAGCATGAACGAACGTAAATACAAAGTACAAGCTACCCTTGATATACTCAACCTTGGTAACTTCCTGAATAAAGATTGGGGTCGTGATTACTATATCTCAAACGGTACTTACAATCTTCTCAACTTTGAGCGTTTTGATGCTACTGAAACTACCAAACCATTGTTTACCTACCGTTTAAATACAACCGGTAAAGTAGATGAGTGGAAAGATATTTTCAGTATTGGTGATAGTGGTGTAGGTGGATCACGCTGGTTTGCCCAGTTTGGCTTGCGCTTCTCTTTCTAGAACTCAATTTCTATAAAATAACTAAGAGGCTGCTCATATGGGCAGCCTCTTTTTTTATAACCCTAAAAATAAAGCATAGGTAAAAAAAACAGTATTTTCGGTGGGGGAGACACTAGGCATATTTTTGGCGCCAGTAGTGCTGTATGTATTGTTTGAGCAGGATTATGGTCGGATTCCCAGTTACATCTTGGGTTTTCTGAGTATGGTTGCGCTTGGTACGTATCAGTATACGGGCATCTACCAGACAGTAAGTCTCGGCAAGTTTTGGTGTATAGTGTTCTTGGGGCAGTATATATATTTCGCCCCCTTCCTGCAAAAACTCATCGAAAACCCCATCCGGTGCATGCAAATCGTAATGCCGGCGGGTAAGTACTATTTCCACCCCCACACCTTCGGCCAACTTGGCCATGATGAGCGATACCAGATACGGGCTTGTAAACCATACATGGCTGAGCCATATGCTGTATTTGGCTTCGCTTATATAGTCGGCTATGGTTTTGGGGCGCACTTGTATGGTGGGCAGGGTTTGTTTTTGGGTGAGTACGGCTGTTTGCATAGGAGATTCGTTTTTAGAGGTTTTTGTGAATAATAGTTTTGATTATGAAAAGGAATACAGGCTTAATCTGTGGGTTTGTAAAAATTGTAGGTTCCACGTTGTTCTTCTGGATTTTGGTCGTACCTAAAGCTGAGTGCTTTGCCAATGCTGTGTGCACCGTATTTGTTTTTTATCTGGTCTATGGCCTGGTACAGGCGCACCATCTCACTGGTATCTTCAAAAAGATTGAGCTGAGGTGCCCCATACACCAGATTGCTGAAACGTACGCCCACCAAGCGAATGAGCAGGCGGCGGTTGTATAGTTTTTTGAAAAGTTGCAGAACGAGAGGCGTAAGTTTATGGTCGAGCGAGGTATACTCTATGCGCTGCTGGGTAGTGTGTGTATCAAAATTGGCGTAGCGTATCTTTACGGCCACATTTCCCGTTACCCGCTGGCTTTTGCGTAGCTCGTATGCCAGGTGTTCGCTCATGCCCGAGAGTATGCGTTCCAGTTTTTTTACATCTATGGTATCTTCTTCGAAAGTACGCTCGGTGCTCATCGATTTTTGTTCGGTATATGCTTGCACCGGGGTCAGGTCTATTCCATTGGCTTTGCGCCATATATCCAGCCCGTTTTGCCCAAGTACCCGCAGAATCATATCCGGTGGTATGAGCGCCAGGGTGTGTATATCAGATACGCCCATAGCCCGCAGCAGCCTGTAGGTTTTGTCGCCCACCCCGGGAATTTTGCGAATGCTGAGTGGCCCCAGAAACGTATTCACAGCATTTCCTGAAATTACTAGCTCGCCATTGGGTTTAGCCTCGCCTGTAGCTATTTTCGATACGGTTTTGTTTACCGAAAGGCCCATGGATATAGGCAGCCCGGTTTCGCGGATGATACGCTCTCTGAGCTCGTGCGACCACTTGCTCACCCCAAAGAAGCGCTCCATGCCGGAGAGGTCGAGGTAGTGCTCGTCTATACTGGCTTTTTCGTATACGGGGGCACTGTCTGCAATGATGTTAGTCACCATGCGAGAATATTTAGAGTACATATCCATATCGCCACGTATGATGATGGCATCTGAGCACAGGCGGCGAGCCATACGCATAGGCATGGCAGAATGTATGCCGTACTTGCGTGCTTCGTAGCTGCAGCTGGCTACCACACTACGGTCGGAGATGCCGCCTATGAGCACGGGCTTACCCATCAGGCGGCTATCGCGCAGGCGCTCTACCGACACAAAAAAAGTATCCAGATCAAAATGCACAATGTTACGGGGCGCAGAAGTTGTAGTCATAGGGCAAAAAAATTGAATCAGATACTTGTTTATTGACTAAATATTAATCATATTTGTGATTATAAAATAGTCGTTATTTTTATATCCACCAAAATATTTGCGTATGTTTTTTTCAAAAAATATTAAGTTGCTGCGTAAGAGGCGTAAGCGCACACAAGACGATATAGCCACCGCATTGGGGATGAAACGCAGCACGCTCAATAACTACGAAGGGGAGGCTGCCGAGCCCGGATTGCATACCCTGGTGGCTTTTTCCGATTTTTATAGGGTACCTATAGATGTATTGCTGAAGATCGACCTCGAGACTGTATCTGAGCAGTTTTTGCTGGATGCTGAGCGGGGCTTCGATCTGTATGTGAGTGGTGGAAAACTGCGGGTGCTGGCCACTACTGTAGATAGTACCAACAATGAGAACATAGAACTGGTACCTACACGCGCCAAGGCTGGCTACACAGCCGGATATGCAGATCCTGAGTTCATACGTGAGTTACCCGTTTTTCAGCTGCCATTTCTGAGCAACCAGCGCAAGTACCGTACTTTTCAGATTTCGGGCGATAGCATGCTGCCCATACCCGATGGGGCATATGTGACGGGCGAGTACATGACCAACTGGTACGATATGCGTACCAACGATGCTTGCATAGTGGTAACGCGCGACGAAGGGGTCGTATTTAAGGTTGCAGAAAATTTGCTTACAGAAGGCGGAAAATTCAGGTTATATTCGCTTAATCCCCTGTATGAGCCATATGACTTGCCTGCTGCCGAGATCATAGAAATATGGCGTTTTATACATTATATAGCATCGGAAATGCCAAGCCCAGAGGTTCCACAGACTGAGATAATACGTTCTATTCAGCAATTGCGTGCTGAGGTTGAAAAACTAAAAAATGGCTGAATTGTTTCGGCAAACTCAATAACCTGATTATGGAATACGCACAATAGATGGGACGCTGAACTTGCCGACCGTACGCTGAGCTTGTTGACCGTACGCTGAGCTTGTAGAAGCGTATCGTACTTAAATAAAAGACATTGTCTTACAAATTTTGAATTTCATGAGCGGATAGTCCGGTTTCTTGCATGATATTTTCAATGCTTTCCCCCATTTTCAGAAGGGCTCTGGCCAGTTTTCTTTTTGCTTCAAGTTCTCTGGCTTCAGCTTCTTGTTTTTGCTTGCGCTCAAGTTCTGCTCTTGCTTCAGCTTGTTCTACTTTTGCTTCAGCTTGTTGAAGTAGTTCGATTACCTCTTGTTTTCCGTCTTCAAAGGCTTTGTCGAGTGAGTTTTTTAAGTCTCGGTAATATTTCAAGCTGTTTTCGTAAGCATGTTGCT
>JAIFMY010000111.1 GCA_020048155.1 Bacteroidota bacterium | reverse complement strand
AAAATAGTTTCGTCCACACCTTCGGCTCCTCCCCAGTTGCCCCCTACAGCTATGTTGAGCAGCAGATGAAAACGCTTATCAAAAGGCCATTTTTCCCAAGTACTCTCACGTGTAAACATGAAATATTTTTGAGAATCGATATAAAACATGATTGTATCGGCATTCCATTCAATGGCATAAGTATGAAACGCAGATTGTGCATCCGCTATCACCAGATTTCCACCCTTTTGAGTACCAATGCTATGGTTATAAGCTTTGGTGTGCACAGTGCCATGTACACGCCCGGGATCGTACCCCACGTGTTCCATGATGTCAATTTCGCCGCTATTAGGCCAACCGCCATAAGCCCAGTCGGTAGGCAGCATCCATATGGCAGGCCAAGTACCACGTCCCACTGGCAATTTGGCGCGAACTTCTATGCGACCGTATAGCCAATCGCCTTTCCCTTTAGAAATAAGTCTGGCACTTGTATAGTTATTGGCGCCATAAGATTCTTTTATAGCAGTTATTATCAGATTCCCGTTTTCTACCTTCGCATTATTCAGACGGCCATCTGTGTAGTATTGCAACTCGTTGTTGCCCCAGCCGGCTCCACCAACATCATAGCTCCACTTGTTAGGGTTGGGCAGACCATTGTAGTCGAACTCATCCTCCCACACCAAGGCCCACGGTTGGCTATTTGAAACCGAAACAAAAAATAAAAGTGCAACAAATAAAATTTTAAACTTCATACATTAATTTTTCAACTGGTAAACACGTACATAATCTACAAGCATTACTTGTGGGAAAATAGTTGAATCTATGCCTTGTACAGCACCCCAATTGCCACCCACAGCCACATTGAGTATCATATGAAAACGGCGGTTAAAAGGCCACTTTTCAGGATCATCTGATTCTTTTCTGAATGAAAAATATTGGGTAGTATCTACAAATATCCTGTATTCAGTCGAATCCCATTCAAGGGTAAAGTTATGAAAATCTGAGTATAAATCCTTCACAAAAATGCCGGAAATTTTCTGGTTATGCTTTGTGTGGTTGTATGCGCCTGTATGCGCAGAACCAAATACAGAATCTGGCAAGTAGCCAACATTTTCCATAATATCAATTTCGCCGGAATGTGGCCAGTCGCCATATTCCCAATCCGTAGGAAGCATCCATATAGCAGACCATATGCCTCGCCCTTTAGGCAGCTTTGCTCTCACTTCCATTTTGCCATACAACCAGTCGCCTTTTTCTCTGCTTACAAGACGTGCAGATGAATATTCCTTATTTGCAGTTTTTTCCTTTATAGCCACTATGTGCAAAAACTGGCTATCCACAAAAGCATTTTCGAGCCTGTTTGAAGTATAGTGTTGGGCTTCATTGTTCCCCCAGCTCCATGCATTTCCGGCTGTATCCCAAGTCCATTTCATAGAATCGGGCATACCTTTGTAATCAAATTCATCGGCCCATACCAGCTGGTATTCTGGCTGTTTAGGTAAAATCTGGCAAGCGGCAAAGAAAAATATGCCGGCCACGAGTATCATTACTGTATTTTTCATATAGCTTTAAGATTAGTACTTTTAGTTAAATAATTTGATTCTTTTGTATAAATAACTAAATATTAATATTTTATATCATTTCAGTCATACTACTAAAAAATGAGGTGCAATGGACGAAAACCGGATTATGATATAATTACCGGTATAAAGCCACAGCACCCCGGGATTTACACTAAACTATTGTTTGGCTTATATTTTTTGGATATCAAGATATGCAATACTAAATCCTCCTTTTACGATATGCAGTTTTATGGTATTCTTACCAGCCTTCAGATTCAATTTTCCGGCAGCTATATTATTCCAAACCAACCAGCTACCAGTGAGAGGTAAAGCAGTCTCGATAGAAGAGCCATCTGAGATAAGTTCCAATTTTACTTTTCCGGTATTCTGGGCCGAAGCATATCTGATATCTATTCTGTAGCTGCCGTCTGCAGGTACTTCTACAGTATACATTAGCCATTCGCCATCGTCGGTCCAGCTAACAGCATAACCAAGGCCATTATTCGCATCTTGAGTGGCTTCTATGTCTACCCCATCGTTGCGGTATACCCAGCCGTTGTTCCAGGTAGTCCATCCAAGTCCACCTCCATTCATATACACTTTGTCGTTGTATGCCACATTATGTCGTCCCATATCGTAGTCTACTGCGTAAACTTTGCCTGGTATAACGTGCTTTTTGTAGGCTATCGGCTTGTCGTTGTTTTGCTGTCTGAACATAGCATCGGGCACATCAGGCCTGAAAATACAATTTTCCATTTTCAGATTTTCGGTAATCTGCAACAAAGTTTTTTTGGCAAAATCCTTATCCGGCTTTTGGCCACCATTTTGCCAATAATTGAGTAATGTCTGGTATTCAGGAGTTTTCTTCACTGTAAGCGGGCCAACTACTGAGTTTATCTTTTTCATAGGCCACCAACTCCAGCCTATGTCATGTTTTTCGAGCAACAAAATGGTTTCGTAAAACCATTGGTTCGAATTTTCGCCGGATTCGCCCATCCACAAAGGCATATTGTATCGATCTCTTAAATCCAGAAATCCCTGTATGGTAAGCACATCAGTTGGATTCCAATATCGGTGAAAACTAATTACCAGATTATTATCCCACGAAGGTAGAATTCCTTTGAAATTATTTGCCCAGCAGTTTCCTTCTATGAAAATGATATGATTTTTGTCTACCTCACGTATGGCAGCAGTAATATCCATATACAATTTTCTGATTTCAGGATTGTCGGTTTCATCGCAACCATTCCGGTGTTTTCCTCTGAATGCCCAGTTTGGCTCATTTATGAGATCATATCCCCCAATGGTAGTCTCATTTGCATAACGTTCAGCGAGTTTTTTCCAAAGAGCCACAGTTTTGCGCTGGTTTTCGGGGCTTTCCCAAAGCGACGGTAAAGCAGGATTGTAGTCGGAAATATTTTCGTCCTTTCCTTGTCCTCCAGGGGCTGCATGCAAATCAAGAATCAGATACATATTATTGGCTTTGCACCACTTCACTAGGCTATCCACCATCAGAAAGCCAGTTTCAATCCAAGTATCGGTGCCAGCTACCATTTCCTTTTCAATGGGTAAAGTAAATAGGTTGTAGTGCATGGGCAGACGAATGGAGTTGAACCCCCAACTGGCAAGCGAATCAACGTCCGTTTTGGTACAATGATTGGCACGCCATGCCTTATAAAATTCTTCTGCAAAAGCCTCATCAGTAATTTCAGTGATTTTTGCACGTATTTTAGATTGAGTTCCGGCAAAATCTCCTGTTTCAAGCATATAACCTTCCTGAAGCATCCAACCTCCAAGCCCCATACCTCTTAGCATATAAAGCTTGCCATTGGCGTCCACTATTTGTTTGCCGCTTACTTTCAGATACTGCGCATGGCTGCCAATTGCAAATGCAAACATCAGCGCAGCAAATAGATAAGTAAATTTGATTTTCATTTTTTAGTAATTTTGCAGTAAAATAAACAACCGCTCAATTCCGTAGTTTGTGTACAATTTGGAAATGAAGCCACAAATTCAGTAATTAAGCGGTTGAGAAAAGACAAGGTTTTCTGCCTTATCAAAAAAGTATTTAGTAATCACAGTTGAATGAGAAACTATCCAATAAAAGGATAACGCATTTACCTAATATGAAACAAAATCTAACCTAACAAAATATATTACAATAGGATAGCTTCTCATTTCAAATCTGTGAAACTTTGAGTTATTTCAGATCCTGAACTACAGGTCCAGCAAGATTGTCAAGCAATACTTTATAAGTAGCGCCACCATCGCCCGGATTTACCATAACGCGAACTACGTTATAATAACCGTTGTTGGTTCTAGAGTCTGCTACTACATCGGTAACTTTAGGATCAGCCGAACCATTGTTGGCTACACCACTAAAATTGTAAGTTGCTTCTTCCCATTTGTTTGACTGCTGAATGGTATATATCAATTCAACACCAGTCTGCCAAGCATTTCCACCTAAATCGGTATTTTCGAGTTTCAGCAGTACTTTTGTACCGGCTTCGCCATACACCATCATTTTAAATTTAGACTGGGTACGCAGGTCGAAACGATAACCTTTTGAGAGTTGCATATAGACATTGGCCCACTGTACGTTAACCTTGGTAAATTCGATGCAATACTGACTTTCGTTGGGGTCTACTTTAGAAGGGTTGCTCATCATTTTGTAAGCTGCAACACCACCTGCCTGATCTACAGACAGTTTGTAGAACACATCTTCAAAATTGTTGTACATCATCATATTGTCTTCTATGTAAGGCACATAAGAAGGATGGTTGTTGGCAACTACTACACTAAGTTCTTTTGTATACACTGTACCTGCGTTGTCGGTTACAGTAACAGATACATTATAAGTACCTTTTTTTATGAAAGTATGAGCAGTTTTAGCAGTATGGTCTGTAAGAATAACGGCATCAGTTTTATCTTTGAAATCCCATTTCACTTCAGATATAGTCAAATTAGAAGGGATATTTACATTGGTAAGGCTAAATTCAAACTCGTTGGCATTGGCAGTTGCAGCGAATGCAGCATCGAAGCTCACTTTAGGTTTTACATATCCTTTAGGGATTAGGTAGTAATGCCAAAGAGTCCAGTCTTCGTTTGCAGAATAGCATACAATCTCCAAAAGGTTCTCGGTTAATTTTACTATCTCATACATGTTATCTTTAGCACCTACGTCAAAAATCGGAAATAAAGGTTTTGGGCAATTAAGTTTTAAATAGCGCATACCATCTTTATCCTCGATACTCCAGTTTCCAGGCATAGGGGTAAAATTAACGTTCCAGTCACCATCTCTTTCAACAGGATTAGAATAAGCAGCATCAGAAGTTCTGTAGCCTTTTACGTAGCTAACACCATGATTTTCAAGTGTGGCTACAAATTCATTGATATTGAAAGTGATTTCGTCATCGTACATAAATACACCTTTTTTGCCAAGGGGATCAGCAGACCACCATTCCAGACCAGTACCTTTAGGATTGCTGGGGCCAACACCAATGTGCCCTTTGCTAAGAGAGTCAAGTACCCAAGTTTTACCATTAGCCATATTTACACCACCGGAAAGGTTGATGTAATAAGGATCAGTAAACATAGAAAAGTCAGTTTCGGTTTGTTCAAATTCCTTTTTCACTTCCACAGCTCCACCTTTGGTAAGAAGAGTCATGGTGATGGTATATTTACCTTTTAAACGGTATTTAGTGGCAGTTTTTGTACCTGAAACTTTAGTACCATTACCTAGATCCCAAGTAATAATGCCATCAATAGATGATGTATTCTCGAAATTCACATCGAAAGCGGTAGCACCCATGGTATATTTAAAATCTACCTTTGTGGCATCGGGTTTGGCAAATGAACTGGGTTCGGTGTACTCCGGTTCACAGGCTGTGATGAATACCACAGACATGATAGCCAGTAGCATCCAGATTCCTATTTTGTATGTTTTCATATATTCTAAATTGTATTTTAAGTTAAACACTTATCTAACGGATGTGGGCTATGAACCCACACCCATCAGTATAAAATATTATTTATAAGCAGGAATAAATTGCTGCAATTTGCCATTGGTATTGCGAATCTCACCAGCAGGTATAGGGAACATACCATAAGTTGCGGGATTGAAAGCACGTACTGCAAAGTCTGGTTTGTTTACATTGGCTTTGTCAGGAATACCGGTAAAGCTGGCATTGATGGCAGCTTCAGCCACATTCAGGCCTCTGCGAAGCAAATCCCAGTAGCGATGACCTTCGCCGGCAAGCTCTAAGCGGCGTTCAGCATATACATCGTCGAGGGTGATGGTAGCTTTGGTCCCTAAACCGGCGCGTGTGCGCACCTGATTCAGATATCCGGCAGCTTTACCATTGTTGTCTATATTCAACTCAGCAGCCATAAGCAACACATCTGCATAGCGAATGTCAGGGTAGTTGATAGGGAAGTTGTGAGCTGGATCACCTTTTGCACTTATATAAGCAGCGCGAGGGATAAACTTATAGTTGAAGAAACCGGTATTCTGGAAACCACGGGTATATTTGCTCAATTTAGCATTGGCATCGTACAATACAGTAGCAGAGCGGCTATCGGTAGCTTCGAAAGAATTGGCAAGATCAAAACTCATCACACCAAAACTCCAACCGGCAGTAACTTCAGGATCACCAGAAGGGTCGCGTGGACCTTGCATAAGTGCTGTAAAGTTTCCATTGATACCCCATCCACCCCAATCAGTAGCACCAGACGCACCGTCATACTGAATAGAGAAAATTGATTCATTGTTATTCTCATTGTTCCATGCAAATACAGCACCGTAGGTTGGTAAAAGTGCATGCGCACCACTATTGATAATCTCATCAAGTTTAGTTACCACAAAAGCTTTGGTAATTGCAGTAGTACCATCAGTCAGGTCACCGGTACAACTAAGTACAGGTTTTGCAAAACCTTCGTAGTACATATATATACGAGCCATAAGTGCGTATGCAGCATATTTGGTAACGCGACCAGCCTCAACAGCAGGAACAGTGGCAGGAAGTTTGTCGGCAGAAGCAAGCAAGTCGGTTGCTACTTGTTTGTAAACTTCTTGTGGTGTAGATTGTGGAATGTTTGTTAAAGCGTCTATGTCAGATTCTACTTTGGTAAGAATGGGTACCCAACCGTAGTGACGTACCAAATCCCAATAGAAATATGCACGAAGGAAACGAGCCTCAGCTACTACACGTTCTTTGTTTGCATCAGATTGCCACTCAATACCATCTACTTTTTCGAGCAATTGGTTAGCACGATAAATACCGGAATAGCAACGGTTCCAAAGTTCGCTTGCAGATGCATTGTCAGCATCCATATCGAAGCGTTCCATATCTTGCCATTGAATCATGTCAGAACCAGAAGCATCGCCACCGGCAAAAACATCGTCAGAACGAATATCGGCCATCAGCGGTACGAACATCCAGTTTTGAACCGAAAATGCATCGTATACAGCAGTAAGAGCCAGTAAAGCATCGCCTTCAGTTTTGTAGGCGTTGGCTTCCAGTTTACTTGTTTTGGGTTCCAATTCTAGGAATTCCTTTGTACAGGCTCCCAGGTTTATCAGGCCCAAAGTAATAAGTGAAATATAAATAAGTTTTTTCATGTTTTTAAAATTTTAAGATTCTAAACCGCATACCAAAATCAGAAAGCAATGTTTACACCACCAAGCACGGTACGCGCAATCGGGTAGTTACCTAGGTCAACACCATAGTTGAATACACCACCACCAATTTCAGGGTCGTAACCAGGATATTTGGTAAAGGTGAGCATGTTTTCGCCAGATACGTAGAATCGTATTTTTGTAACTTTAAGCCCTGAGGTAATGCTTTGTGGTAAAGTATAACCAAGGGTAACGTTGCGTAAGCGAAGGAAGTCCGCATCATGAACATAAAAATCGCTAGGAGTTTTCATGTTGTTGTTGTTGTCAATAAAAGTAGCACGTGGATAAGTGCTCGATGTGCCTTCACCAGTCCAACGATTTTCGTAGAAATCGGTAGAATAGTTGGTGTAAGGTTGGTCATAACGGCGATAAGCCATCCAAATTTGTTGACCCATAGCTGTATACCAGAACATATTGAAGTCGAAACCTTTAAATCCAAGGTCAACACTAATACCACCTACGAAATCAGGAATAGGATTTCCAAGCATTACGCGGTCGTCGCTGTCAACGAGTTTACCATCGCCATTCTGATCGCGGAATTTAAAATCACCAGGAACAGCAGCAGGTTGAATTTTAACACCTTTAGAATCAACATAAGCATCAATTTCGGCTTGATTCTGGAAAACGCCTTCCACTTCATAACCCCAGAAATAACCCATAGGTGTTCCAACCTCAGCACGCAATACTCCACTCTGGCCAAAACCAGCGTCCCCACCAGAAAGTACTTTTTCAGCATTTTTGATGTCGGTAACTTCGTTCTTGTTGTATGAACCTGTGAGGGATATATCGTAAGTAAAATTACCTACTTTGTTGTGGAAACCAAGTTCAACTTCGAGACCATTGTTAGAAATAGAGCCACCATTAACAATAGGAGGTACGTTACCTAACATAAGTGGTGCTGGAGCTTGAACCAACCAGTCTTTTGTATTTTTCTGATAATAATCTACAACAGCAGTGATGCGGTCGTTGAAGAAACCAAATTCCAATGCTAAGTCAATTTGTTCAGAAGTTTCCCATTTGAGGTTCGGATTAGGAATACGTGATGGCTGAATACCATTGTACTGTGTCTGATCAATACCAAAATAATAAATACTGCTGTTGCTCATGGTAGTGGTATAGGCAAAATCACCTATGTTAGCATTACCATTCTGCCCCCAGCTGGCACGCAGTTTAGCAAATGTAAGTACATTGCTTTCAGGGAAGAAATTTTCTTTAGAAAGAACCCAGCCGGCACTCACTGAAGGGAAAGTACCAAATTTGTTGTTTGGCCCGAAACGTGAAGAACCATCGCGACGAACAGTAGCAGAAAACATGTATCTCTCGCCATAGTTGTAGTTCAAACGACCGTAGTAAGACAAAACTGTATGCTCACCAAATCCACCCCATGCATTAGCACTTTCAGGATCAGTTGCATTATCAAGATATGCATGTTCGAAATCGTCGAAGATCAAAGTAGCTTTAGAACCACCCAACCAAGTATTCCAGCTCTGATAAGCACTGTGACCTAACATAAAGTTGAAATTTGACTCACCGATTGTTTTGTCATAAGACAATACGTTGTCAATATTCCAGGTAACATATTTATTGAACTCAGTTACTACGTTATCAAAAGTATTGTATTTGGTAGAAGAAAGGTAATACTTTGGATTGAAACTGCGGCTATTTACGTACGCATACTCAGTTGAAAACTGACTACGGAAGTGCAAACCTTGAAGTACGTCAAATAATTTACCAAAATTAACGTCACCATATAAACCACCCACAGCCTTATTCACGACACCACTGTTGTTGCGTATAGAAAGCAAACCAACGGGGTTGGTAATTTCTTGCATACCCATACCATAGCCTGAAGGAGTAGCATATGTGCCATCAGCTTCTTTCACAGGAATAACTGGAGGCATATTCAAGGCTTGAGCAAGAGAAACACCATACTTATCGTTGGCATCTATACCTTTGGTTTCGATGTAAGCAAAAGTGATATTAGAACCTACTGTAAGTATACCCATCTCATGAGTCACATTCAAGCGCCATGTTAAGCGGTCGAAATAAGATTTGTTACGGGCAACAATACCTTCCTGGCTAAAATAAGACAATGAAGAAGAATAAGATGTTTTTTCAGTACCACCGCTAAAACCAAAAGTATGGCTTACTTTAGGGGCATTGTAATTGAACATCTCATCTTGCCAATCGGTAGAAGCCATCATAGTATCTTGACGAGCTTGTGGAAAAGGTAGAGGCATTCCACCATTCATAGCAGATTCGTTCACAATCTCAAAATACTGCTCAGGCTTCAGAACTGACATTTTTTTCCAAGGATTCTGAACTCCATAATATGAATCGTAAGTAATTTCAAAAGAATTATTCTTTTTACCGGTTTTGGTAGTAATAAGAATAACACCATTCGCACCGCGAGCACCATATATGGCAGCAGAAGCAGCATCTTTAAGTACTTCAATAGATTCTATATCATTAGTATTCAAATAGTCGATAGCTGAACCACCAGCTGGTAAACCATCAATGATATACAAAGGCTCATTGTCGCCGTTGGTACCTACACCACGTATGCGTACTGAAATAGCAGAACCAGGCTGACCAGAGTTGTTTGAAATAACAACGCCGGCAGTTTTGCCTTGCAGAGCCTGAGTAAGTCTCAGGTCAGCACCTTTATTCAAAGATTCATTGTCTACTTTAGAGATGGCACCGGTAACCAGACTTTTTTTCTGAACACCGAAACCAATTACAACAATTTCCTCTATATCAGAAGCAGCAATTTTAAGTCTTGCTTGCACGTCTGAACCTGTATAAGGCAATTCGAGAGGAGCATAGCCAATGTAAGTGAACACCAAAACAGGATTGCTGGCATTCATCGCATTAAGCGTAAAATTACCGTCTAAATCAGTAGCAGTTCCAATATTAGTTCCTTTAACCACGACATTTACTCCCGGAAGGGGTAGACCGTCGTCGTCGCCTACAACTTTACCGCTGATAGTCTGTGCATTTACTGCAGCAGAAAATCCCAGCCAAAGTAGTAGAATCCAAACAATAGATTTATTCATAAGTTGTTTATTTTGAATTTATTAGTAAATAAAAAAAGATGTTTTCAATTTATCAATGTATAGTTCAAACTGACCAGCTTCGGTTGTCCATTTGTTGTTTGCAGCAACAAAAGCCAAATCGCGGGCAGTAATTTTGAAACTAACAGTTTTCTTCTCACCTGCTTTCAGTTCGATTTTATCGAAACCTCTCAAGCGGCGAACTGAAGGTGTAATGCTGGCAACCAAATCGTTTGAATAAAGTTGTACTACTTCTTTACCATCTCTGCTGCCGGTATTGGATACATCTACACTTACTACAAGTGTATCGGCAAAAGCAAGACTATCAGTACTCAGTACCAGATTTTCGTACTTAAATTGGGTATAGCTCAAACCGAATCCAAACTCATATTGTGGGTCGAAACCTTTATCATACCAATTGGCAGGTATCGATTCTGAAAATTTATGATCGTAAATAACCAAATCATTCGGGTTGCGTGGATAAGTGAAAGGCAATTTACCGCTCGGATTTACATCTCCGAAAAGAACATCGGCAATTGCAACGCCACCCATATTGCCGGGCAAATACCCCATCACTATACCATCGAACATAGGTTCTATTTGGTTGATGATTCGCGGACGACCTTCCACTAGTACACCAATGATGGGTTTGCCCGTACCTTTCAATTGTTTAACTAAATCTATCTGAGAAGCGGATAAGTTCAAGTCTTTTATATCACCGGGTTTCTCGGTATAGGAATTTTCGCCTATACATACTATTACTACAGTGGCTTGTCTGGCAAGCGCCACAGCTTTCGAGATATCGATGTCCTTTTCGAAATCAACACCCTGAGCATAGGTAACGTTTGCGGATCCGATTTCGCTTTGAATAGCCTCGAGAATTGTAGATTCACTACCCAAAAATTCGTCGGTTCTGTGTCCTTGCCATGTGATGGTCCATCCGCCGTTGAGGGCACGCATGTTATTGGCAGTAGGTCCTACTACAAGCACTTTTGTAGTTTTATTGAGGGGAAGAATGTTGTTGGTGTTTTTGAGCAATGTTATGGCCTCGGCAGCAGTTGCATAGCTGGCATCGCGGTGCTTTTGAGAAGCAAAATCCGGATAATCAGATTTGGGGAATTTGAAATTATCAAACAATCCCAATTTGAATTTTACCCAAAGTATGCGGCGAACAGCCTCATCGATGCGGGTTTGTGATACTTTGCCTTCTTTTACAAGTTCAAACAGATAATCTGCGAATTCTAAATTGAAAGGCACCATGCTCATATCTATACCTGCATTTATAGCCAGACGCACGGCATCTTTTTTGTCAACAGCAATGCGGTGAACGGTATCGAGATTGCCAATATCAGCCCAATCTGAAACAGCCAGGCCTTTGAATTTAAGCTCGTCGCGCAGAATGGTAGTAAGTACAAAATGATCAGCATGCACAGGTATACCATTCATTTCAGCAGAATTAACCATCACAGTAAGTGCTCCAGACTCAATAGCAGCTTGAAAAGGAGGAAGGAAATACTCACGAAGCATACGTTCGGGAATCCAAGCAGGAGTGCGGTCTTTGCCACTTAGGGGTGCGCTGTACCCTACATAGTGTTTCAAACATGCAGCCACGTGAAATTTAGAAGCAGCATCGGTACCTTGATAACCTTCAACTAAGGCTTTTCCCATGGCAGTAGTCAGAAATACATCTTCGCCAAAAGTTTCCCAGAGGCGAGGCCATACAGGGTTTCTGCCCATATCGAGGACTGGTGAAAATGTCCAAGGGATGCCACTTGCACGGGTTTCGTATGCAGTTATACGGCCAGCTTCTTTTACCAATGAAGTATTCCAAGTGGCAGCCATACCATTTTGTTGAGGAAACAAGGTAGTACCATGTGTATAATTCGCACCATGTATAGCATCTATACCATATAATACAGGTATATAATTTTTTCCTTCTTTAGTCATCTGGTCGATGGCTTCAAGAAAAGAATGCCATTGATCAATAGTAAGTGCAAGCCCGGCAACATTCAGAATAGAACCAACACCATATTCAACAACAACTCTGCGCAATTTGGCGGTATCGAGTTGAAAAGGTTCTATAATTTTGTGATTATTATCGGTGCGCAGTATTGAATCTATAGCAATTTGGGTCATTTGCCCTACTTTCTCTTTTAGATTCATGGTAGCCATTACTGAGTCTACCCTTTCATAAATCTGAGCGTCCATTTCGTCATTGGTACCAGCATTGTTCTGGCAAGCAGAAACAAGTGCGAGAATCAGAATGACCGACAAATATTTATAAAATGAATGAAGTACGTAATTGTGTTTCATGCGAAATATTGCGAAATATTTTTTTAATATTTATTAACGCAAAATTAAGACTATAAAACAATTTACTACTACAAATACATACATCAAAACTACATCATACCACTACATTCACCACATCAATAATACATCAAATATGATTTTGCAAACGTTTTCGATACATCATCGCTACATCACACGTCATTTTCTCAATAATCAACTTTTTAAAATCGGAAATTTTTAATACTTCATATGTCCTTTTTGAAGATTTTAACAATATGGATACAATAAAACGAATACGGTTGTAAATCAGAATTATATTTTGGCCGCTTTAAATTTCTGCAAAGTGCAATTTGCATTGATTTGATAACAATCACATACTAACCAATACCACAAACTATAGAATCTATTTATGCTCATAACTAAAAAGACCAAATCCTGCATTTTGGATCTGGTCATTTTAAACTTGAAATGTAAATAGGGTCTGCTGAATAATAAATATCTCACAGTAATGTAATTACTTAGATGGTTTGATTGCATCTAATAGTACAAACATTGAATACTAATTG
>JAIFMY010000027.1 GCA_020048155.1 Bacteroidota bacterium | reverse complement strand
GGTGCAAACTGCCAGATTTGCCCAAGCAAAAGGCATACACTCCAATGCACAGATGAACACCAAGCACATAAGACAATATTGCGCCTTAGATACCGCATCGCAGGCAATACTGAAAAATGCTGTGGAAAGGCTTGGGCTTTCAGCCCGTGCATACGATCGTATTCTGAAAGTTTACAGAAGCCTCGACCGCGAAGGTTGGATGGGTTGATGATGAGATACTGAGATAGCCGCTCGCAAATAAAACCTGATAATACAACAAATTGCTCACAACTTAGAAAAATGGATATTCAAGCAAAGTGGTTAGATATTAGAAAACATTTTAATAAAAGTTTTAAAACGAGTTTTCATGTTTCAATTGCTTCTGTAGATAAAGACAATAATCCAACAGTAACGCCAATTGGGTCTTTGTTCCTGAATAAAAATCAGACTGGATTTTACTTTGAAAAATATCCCACGAAACTTCCGGAAAACAGTAAATACAACAAAAATATTTGTATATTGGGAGTAAACAGCAATACACTATTCTGGTTGACTTCACTATTCGATGGACAATTTAATTCCTACCCAGCAATTAAACTCTACGGTCAGCTTGGTGAATTAAGAAAAGCATCTGACTTAGAAGTTAAAAGATTAAGAACACGAATGAGTATGACAAAATGGTTAAAAGGGAATAGCTACCTTTGGGGGGAAATGGAGTATGTTAGAGAAGTGATATTTACGAAAGCTGAGAAAATTAATTTGGGTAAAATGACCCATAATTTATAGGAAGAAAGCCATAATCATTGGCAGTTTTTAACCCCCATTTTCCATTTGCTTTTAAGGATATAGAAAAAATACTGGGCTGCCAGTGCTGAATCACAAAAAGAGATTTGCACATGCAAGCCCAAAATATTATACTGAGAGTATTCTGTTCCCATACATAAGACTTAATCAGTCTTTCAATACATTTTTCTCAATAAAATAATAAGAAGCCAATGATAGACCGCCAAAAAGAAAAATCATTGAAAAGTAAGAAACCGGCTCCTGAAGCCCGGTATTGAATGCAATTATATTGCCCATCAGAATACCTAAACCAATACCAATAAGGAATATTCCAATTTTGAGGGTCCAGAAACGGGTAGGACGCGGCTTATTGGTTTTCTCACTATAAAATAAAGATGCATCGGCTCCTTTTTCGATGAGAGCCATGCGCTCCCTATGGCGGGTGCTATAATAAAGGTATACGATACCAAAGCCTGCAGATGCCAGTGTAAGAATAATAAGTACAGGTGCTAAATCTTCCATAGTATTTAAATATTTAATTGTTTGCGGATACGACTCTCAATTTGGCATCAGGTTACACATTTTTACAAATTTATTTTGACGAATAACGCAACCATCAGAAATACAATACATAAATATTTTTTTAGAATAAAAATCCAAATTTTTGTAACCATTTTGTACCTGCCGTGTCTTATACCTGAAACAAATACATGGACGATCAGCATTACATAAAAGAAACACTGCGTGGTAATACCAAGGCATACGAAGTACTTGTAAACAGGTACAAAGACATGGTATATGCCATAGCATTCCAATTTTCGTTCAGTAAAGAAGATTCCAAAGAGTTGGCTCAGAATATATTTGTAAAAGTTTTTGAAAACCTGGGGTCATTTAAATCTTCGGCAAAATTCTCGACATGGTTGTACCGCATAGCATACAATACCGCTATAAGTGAATACAATAAACAAAAAAGAAAAAGTTATTTCACTGAATTGGATGAGCATACACACCCAGAGGACTTGGCGCTTCATGCCTTAGACAATATGATAGTAAACGAACAAAAGGCATTGCTGGAATGTGAGGTAAAAAAACTTCCCCCAGAAGAACAAGCCCTCATTCACTTTTTTTACCACGAAAACCTACCTGTAGCAGAGATTTCAAGCATAGCCAATATTTCTGAAAGCAATGTAAAGACAAAACTATTCAGAATCAGGCAAAAGCTGGCAACAGCTATGAAATCAGTTTTATACGAAAAAACAAACTAAGCACAAATTTTATACATTTGTACACATGGAAAATGAATACAATACACCGCTAGACCAATGGCTGAGAGAAATGCCATCCTCTAAAGCTCCTGAAGATTTTTCGCAGGACGTTATGCAGCGTATTCTTTCTATAAAAAGCCAAAAAGCCAAACCGCTTATGTCTGCCAGACAATGGAGTATAGCTGCAAGCATCGTTTTATTTATTTCTTCGCTTTCGTTTTATTTCCTTTCTTTTAGTCCTTCTAACCCTATTATGCCAATTTCTATTGCAGATATTTACAAAGGGGTTTTGCAAAGTTTTAGCCATATACAATTGCCCATTGGAGCAATAAAATCAGACTACCTTCTTCCTTTGCTCGGAGGTACGGTGGCCATTTTTTTACTTCTTTACATCGAAAACAAATTGCATCGTACATCTGACCAATTGAAATAAGTTCGTTTATATAGCCGCTAAAATGCCTTGGCGCTTAGCTTTAATTACTTGCATGGGAATACTAGTTTTTGATGCAAAAGCAATGTATTTATCATCTTTTCGCATGCTTTTTTTTCATATATTGTCGGCCGCTATTTATGAAGCACTGCTTGGAAATATGCCAAATGTTTACAAGTAGTCGTTATATATATGCGGATTTGAAAATTTTCAATCAATCCGCTAAATCGCATGATAAGCAAGTATTTGTAATTTACATTATTCATTCCAAACCAATGAAATACGCAATATTATCATTACTACTGATTCTGGCAATGTCTGCCTGCAAAGACGAAGAGACACTTGATGTTAACCAGCTGGTTATAAACGAGGTGATGTCTAAAAATTCAATAACAATGCCCGATCAGAATGGCGAATACGACGACTGGATTGAAATATACAACCTAAGTTCTGAGCCAATAGACATGTCTGGCTACTTCCTGACAGATGATAATGATGAGTTTACGAAATGGAAATTTCCACCCAAAACCGTTATCAAAGCTCAGAATTACCTGATAGTATGGGCCGATGGCGACACTTTACAAGCCGGACTACATACCAATTTTAAACTTTCGGCACTGGGAGAAAAACTGATACTTTTCTCTGATAAGCTTGAGCCGGTAGACAAAGTGAGTTGGGAAGCTCAGGAACTAGAACTTTCATTTGCACGTATACCCAATGGTACCGGCGAGTTTGAATGGGTAAAAGCATCTTTTGCAAAAGTAAATACCAAGTAATTTTTTTAATACATAATTATATGCATTTCAAACACAAAATATACAAATTTACAGCCATAGTTGCTTTCATGTGCTTGTATGCCGGTGTAACATTGGTAATAGCACAAAATACCCAAGCCAAATCTGCTACGGTATATGAAGAAAAATACGATGGTGAAATAACTACTAAGCAGATTGAAACTGAAATAGTATTTGACCAAAACGGCAACATAATAGAAGAGAAAGAGTATAAAAAAGGCAAACTTGATCGCAAACTTGTAAACGAATACAATGCAGACAAACTAAAAATCAGAGAAACTGAATACGACGCAAAAGGAAACATGGTGCGCATGAGTGAATTTAAGTATACTAACAAACAAAAAACGGAGAAGCTTACTTACAACCCATCAGGCAAGCTGAAGTCGAAAAAAACTTATGTGTACAAATATTAATCTATAACATGCCTCCTGACAATGTTCATAGTTTCCTGAATATAATATCGCCCATAGCTTTGGACGAAATGGACGAAATTGCATTCATGAACCGTACCGATACAAAATTCTTGCTGCATGTAAGCCGGTTGCCGGAAATTCTTGCTGCCGCTGCCAAGCACTATCGCATTCTGGAAATAAATGGAGTTCGTGCTTTTGAATACCAAACCCGGTACATGGATACTCATGATCTTTTTTTTTTGAATGAGCACCTGAGAGGTAAAAGTAACCGACAAAAAGTAAGGTATAGAACATACTGTAATACAAATACCCATTTTTTGGAGATAAAGAAAAAAAATAACAAAAGCTATACGAGTAAATGGCGAATGAAGCTCAGCTCTAATGAAAATATCTATGAAACCAAACAATCCGGTTTTCTGAGTAAGCATTTAACTATACTTCCGAGCGATTTACTAGTTGTGTTACAAAATAGTTTCACTCGTATAACGCTTGCCGGAAATGCCCCCCCCGAAAGGGTAACCATTGATACTGGTTTAAAATTTAATGTTGGCGATTTACAATATCATCTCAAGCACATATGCATAGTTGAACTCAAAAAAAATGGATTTTCGGTAAATACCCCTTTTTACAAAATACTACGCAAAGCTGGAGCATTGCAAACAGGATTCAGCAAGTATGCTATGGGAATGTATTTTACCAACCAGTGTAAAAAGTCCAATACACTAAAACCCAAAGCACATCTGCTTGCAAAAATGGATAAAGAACTTTTTTCAACCCCCTAATATGGAAGAAATAAAAATAGGAAACCTTCAATTGTTTCACCTGTCAGATTTTCTGGAACTGCTCGTTCGATTTACATTCAATATAGCAATGGTACTCTTGCTGGTACGCTGGCTTTACTACACTGCTACTCGGCGCAAAGATTACTTATTTACCTACGTAATCATTTCCAGTGTTATATTTCTGCTTAGCTATATGCTTGAAAGTGTAAAAATTCAGCTTGGCTTTGCACTTGGTCTGTTTGCCGTTTTCGGAATCATACGCTACCGAACTCTTGCATTGCCTATTCGCGAAATGACCTACTTGTTTATGGTGATAGGTGTGTCTATGATTAATGCGCTTTCTAACAAGAAAACCAGCATTGCAGAAATGCTTTTTACCAACCTCATCATTATTTTCATAACCTACGGGTTTGAGCGTATTTGGCTGCTGAAACATGAAAAAACCAAAACCATTGTATACGACAAAATAGAGCTGATAATACCCGAAAAAAGAGCAGAATTGCTTGAAGACCTGAAGCTTCGCACTGGCATAAGCGACATAAACCACATAGAATTGGGTAAAATAAATTTCCTGAAAGATACTTGCCGCATCACCATACACTACATTGAAAACGAAAAAGGAATAGCCGACCTTAAAGAAACCAACGAAAGCGACGACGATTCCGACGATTAACCATTTAGCTAACAACCTACATCTATGAAATTTTTTCACAAAATAATACTTCTTATAATTGCAATATATATACCTTATACTCAAACCATACTGGCACAAGAGGCAGGAAATGAATTTTGGAACAGCATGATATTGAAACATAAATTCAATAAAAAAATAAGCATACTTGGGCAAGCCACCGTAAAATCAGATCTAAAACAAACGGATTTAAAACAAGTTTACGCCGAATTTGGGCTTATGTACGAGCCCTTCAAATACCTGGAAACTGCAATTCAGTACAAGCATATAACATCCAATCCTTTGGAAAATACGTATGTCCACAAATATAGATTGATGGCCGATATGGAAGGAAAATTACCTTTAAACAGATTGGAACTGAGTCTGCGAATGAGATACCAAAGGCAATATGTATATGTATGGGAATACCCTGTAAAACAGGTGCCAAGCCAATACCTTCGTTTCAAATACAACCTTTCGTACAATATATCCGATTCACCCATTGAGCCATATGCTTATGCAGAGTGGTATTACCCTATACTTGAGGGAGGCTTATATAAGCGCCGAAGCTACAAACTTGGAACTGGTATTGATTGGAAATTGCTTAAAAATTATTCGGTTGAAATTGAATATTTTTTTGAAAAAGAAATCATTCCCGATATAGAAAAGGCACACGTATTTCAGCTAACTTACATCATCAAAATATAAATATTCGATTTTGAACGATGAGTTATAAAAAAATATTCTTCAGTTCATTTTTTCGTTGTAAATTGTTTGCATAAAAACATGGCCATGACGAATGATATTAAAATATTTCTGATTGAAGATGATTTTCTGTTTAGTCGCATCATGGCAGTACTTTTGAACAAAGCAGCTGACGAAATGATGCAAGAAGGAATAGTTGTAAAATTTGAAGCATTTTACAGCAGCCGCGAAGCCAGATACGAACTGAGCCAAAACCCACAAATCGTATTGCTGGACTACTACATCATGGACGATGAGTTGGAACCCGAAACCGGTATGCAGCTGCTCAAAACCATCAAAAACTATAACACAGACACGGTAATAATTGTAGTATCCGGGCAGGAAGACCCACTAATAATCCAACAATTGCTTGCAGAAGGCGCCTCTTACTACGTATCTAAAAAAGCTGACCTCAACCTACATCTGTACCCAATATTGATTGATACCATCAGAAACTTAGCTACTAAAAGACCATGATACATCCACAAACCCTTCAATACCTGAGCGAACTGAATGCCAATAACAACCGTGATTGGTTTGCCGAAAACAAAGATAGATATGATGCCGTACGAAAGCACAACGAGAAATTCATAAATAAGCTGATACATGAGCTATCTGCAATTGATAAGGACTTGCAACACCTCGAAGCCAAAGATTGTGTTTTCAGAATATATAGAGACACTCGCTTCGGCAAAGATAAAACTCCTTACAAAACCAATATGGGAGCATATATGGCTAAAGGCGGACGTAAAGGCATACATGCAGGATACTATTTACACATGGAGCCGGGTGCTTCTTTTCTGGCGGGAGGCCTATATGTGCCGGAGCCTAATGTGCTGAAAGCCGTGCGAAATGAAATAGTTGCATTGCCCGATGAATTTGGTAAAATAGTACTCGATGCAAAATTTGTAAAACTATTCGGTAAACTGGAAGGGGAACAACTGAAGAAAACCCCAACAGGTTTTCCCAAAGATTTTGCTCACCCTGAATGGTTGAAGCTTAAAAGTTTCAATACCATGCATAGTATAAGCGATGAGCAACTCCTTTCTGATAGTTTTACCTCATACGCATTAGAAATCTTTAGCGCCATGTTGCCGCTAAATAGATTCTTCAATCAGTTAATAGACGATTTGGTGTAAAAAGAAGCTGTATCTGCTTTTTTAGTTGTTCAGATAATCATTACGTACTTTTTCTTTATAAAACTCTTTGTCTGAAACACCGCTATTGGTAAGTACTTTATACCAATTGCGCACTTCTTCCCATTTATTAAGTTCAGCAGATACCTTTATGATATTGAAATACAATATTCCATACGGATATTCAGGTGCAGCTTGTATGGCTGCCTTGAAGTAAGCCACAGCTTGCTCGTCTTGCTTCAACTGATATGCTTCGTATCCTTTATTGATGATATCATTAAGTTTTTTATCCACAATAATACCTTTGTAGCTGAGGCAATATGCCTTACAAATTTCTTCGAGGTCAATATAAACAGTACCAGGATCAAGCGGAGGGAAAACAAGTGTAAAGACCAATTTCTCGTCTTTAGTGGAGAAATGGTAATTCTGAGGACACATGGGCAAGCTCTCTGCACTTATAAGCGCTAGCTTTTTACCATTTGGCAGGCTGAGTCTGGTATTCTTATCTATGCACAAATCGTCGCCCCCATCTGCATAGTTTATGGCCTCCATGGTCACACGTGTATATTTGGTGGTCAAGTCCACACTCTGCACCATGATGGTAGGATGACTCTGAAAACCAACATGTGGTTGAACTATCGTTTGACCTAAGGCGCTACTTATTCCGAAAAGAATATATGCAGCGAATAATATTATACTTGCTTTCATGCCTTCAAATATCGATTAAAATTTTATTTTTGCAAAAGGCATTTTCCTGTTTGTTGCATTATGTTTAACATGTTGTTTACAATTCCTAAATAAACTAAGCCAAAACCAGCTATGATACCATACGAAATAAAATACGAAGATTTTAAAAACCTGATTGCCTTAGCCCATTCAGATGAATTATTGTCACATGAAGAAATGATACTCATTGCTGAAAAAGCACTTGATGCGGGACTCAACAAGACTCAGGTAGACGAAATATTAAAAAACCACCCTAGCCTAGTTTTTACTATTCCCACAGACGAAGCCACCCGTGAGATACAACTTGCAGATGCAGTTTACCTGATGATGGCCGATGGTCAAATACATGATCGCGAATACCAGATTTGTCTTTCGTATGCGCAAAGGCTGGAACTAGATGCCTCTTATATAGACCACGCTATTGATTTAGTAAAAAAACTATGGGAAAAATAACCTGGTTTAGTGCATCTGTTTTCTTTTATTACAATAGCCAATATTTCCTAAAAGCATACTATTTCTTGTAGCTTGTACATTGCAATAACAGTAGCGTATAAATACGTATATTCATTTCTAGCCTTTGTTGAACTATACTTCACTTCTAATCAATAATTTAAAAGCATATTCTATAATTGCCCAACAATACTGATTCCCAAGATTTTTGCCAATATTTTGCTTCATTAATACATTGGTTTATGTTCAATTCTCCAAATTGGTACTACTTTAACCCGCTCACAAACCTACACAAACTATTCTAGGCACGCCTTTTGCAAATATTCCAATACCAACCTTATATTTTGCATGAATAGACTGTACTTATTTATTTACTTGCTAGCCATAAGTTTGCAGAGTAGTGCACAGCAAACTGGCGCTTATACCACCCTTCCTATACTATACATAGCCTCGGGAGCACATGCCAGGGCTATGGGCGAAATATCGGCTGTTTCTGCAGGTATGTATACCACTTCTGGCATCATATACAATCCGGCATTGTTAGTACGGGCAAAAGAGTATGTCGGACTGGTAACCAATTATAGTCCATTCAATTATTACAACGAAGGTTCATTTCTAGCTAATGTAGGTTTTATGTATTGTACCGATAGTCTGAATGCGTTTTCGTATTCTTATGATCATTTTCATATTGGCCCTGTGCAGTTCGAAAACAATGATGGAATATATGCCAAACCTCTGCAATATTTTCATCGTCTCAGGTATGCGCATCTGTTTAGCAACAATATGGCCGGTGGCCTGGGAATAAAACTTATTCACAGCAATTTAGGCCCGGGTCTGGTAACTCCATTCAATACTTTTACCCTCGATTTGGGCCTACATTACTCAAAAGCATTTCCTCAAAATGATTACTTCACCCTCAATTACAATACAGGTATACAGCTCCAAGACTTGGGGCCTCAAGTAAACCATAAAGAAAATATAACCAACAAAGGCGACAATCCGCCCACTATGCTCATTGGTGGCCTCATGCTGGGCACTATATATGAGCGTAACAATGAGCAAATCTTTGCCTTTGATGTGGCTTACCAATTGGAAGGAATATTGTACAACACTCCAAGCATTTACAGCCATGGTTCAGAAGGCTGGCTCGATGAAATAAGAAAAGGAAGTAGCACAGATATGCCACCTATATATGGTTATTTTGGTTCATTTGGCCAGCGCAACGACTCAAGTGAACTACAAACTCCCCTATGGGCACACAAAACTGGCGCTGAATGCAGGTTTAATTATAAAAACGACTATTTTTTTGCCATAAATGGTGGCTATCTTACAGAATTTGAAACAAAAGGGGGGGCCAAATATTACACCTTTGGGGCGTCAATAGGTTTGTTTGGCTTCAGGCTACAAATAACCCGTCAGTTTATAAATAAACACGGAGTAGATAGTATTGGACTTGAATACTCCAGAAATTTAAGGAAACGTACCAGCAAATTCTTGGAATAAATGGATGGCTATATAAGGGTTTTGAATTAATTTCGACACTTCAAGATGATAGTATTTTCATGAAAAATAAAACCATTTTCGGTCTCGAACGCAATATTTTTTATACAGGTGTTACCAGTTTTTTTACCGACACATCGGTGAAGATGATATACAGTGTGATGCCTTTGTTTCTGATGTCTATAGGGGCATCAAAAACCGCCATTTCACTCATAGAAGGCATTGCCGAAAGTACAGCCTCGGTACTAAAGGCCATTTCCGGAATATGGAGCGACCGGATAGGACGTAATAAGCCATTTATGATAATTGGCTATGGCCTCACTGCCATCACTACCCCAATGTATGCTTGGGCATGGTTGCCCCTGCAAGTTTTGCTTATTCGGTTTGCAGAACGTGTGGGAAAAGGGTTGCGCACTGCTCCGCGCGATAGTCTTATAAGTGGCTCTATTAAAGAACACCAGACCGGACGCAATTTTGGCTTCCACAAAGCCATGGACAATAGCGGAGCCATATTGGGACCACTCATGGCCTTTCTGCTGTTGTATTTTTACCCACACAAATACTCACTCATATTCATTTTAGCCACTATACCAGCTATTCTGGGAGTTATTACCATTTTTTTGTTCATAAAAGAAGCCAAAGCCGCCTCAAATAATCAGAAAACTCCATTTAAGCTCAGCCAACTGCCCCGTAAATTTTATTTCTTCCTCTTGGTTGTGTTTCTATTTACAATGGGCAACTCCGCCGATGCCTTGCTGTTGGTAAAAACCACTGAAACAGGCGTAAACCAGTCTTACATACCATTTATATACATGCTTTTCAATATGGTTTCAGTATTTCTGGCAGTTCCTATAGGTAAACTATCTGATCGTATAGGACGAGAAAAACTTATATTAGCTGGTTTTCTGACATATGCAGCAGTTTATTTCTTTTTCGGATATTTCAACAACATATATATATTCATTTTCTTGTTCATGGTATACGGCATATACAGCGCGCTTGCTGATACCGGACAAAAAGCCATAGTCTCAGATATAGTTGGTAAAAAGATGAAAGGAACCGGGTATGGCCTATATCATGCCGTGATGGGCATCACACTGCTACCAGCCAGCCTGATAGCAGGATTGCTATATGACCGCGTAAATTCGAACGCCCCCTTTTATTTTGGGGCTGCCATGGCATTAAGTGCAGCTTTGCTCATGCTTATATTCATGTGGGTATACTCTAAAAACAATACTTCCAAAAAAAATTATACAAAAGTTTAAAATTATTCATCATAAATAACACAATTTTAAAATTCAAGCCCTAAATTTGTAATAGCTATATAAAACGGTATTATGGCAACAATTCATGAAAATGCAGTATCCAAAGTTTTGTTCGATGCAAAAACCGGATTAATGATTTTCAAATATGAAATAGGCAACGGAAATGTATCTGATGAAGAGATACTTACACGTACAGAAAATGCAATTCTTCTTATAGCAAAGTACAAGCCGATATATTGTTTATTCGATGATCGGAAACGGGAATACGTGTATACTATCGATATACAGAATTCTATTGCAGATATATTTGTCAATGCCATTATGAAACATCGCATTCGGAAATTGGCGGTAATATTGCCTTCGAACGAAATGAACAAAATATCTACAATACAAACCCAAAATGAGGCATTTAGTATTGCCAAAGAAATATTCCCTGAGATAAGACAAATATTAAGGCTGTTCAATACAGAAGAAGAAGCTTACAATTGGTTGAATATTCAAACAGGAATAAGCATCAAAAATGCAGATTCAAGATTAAATTTATCTTAGAATATTCAATTTCAATCCCTTACATATGGTTAAATAACATATGTAAAACATGCTCAGTTGCTTATATGAAAAAGGAAGTCTAAAAGCAAGCTTTCCGAAAATTTGAAACTTTCGGAAAGCTGAAAAAACAGGTTGTTACGCTTTATGGATTGAATAAAACAGTGCACAATAAGTAAACCTCAGGCTTATTTTCCGTATTTAGATTTTATTTCACGTAGCATTAGTTCTGTCATGCGAGCGAGGTCGTATTTCACTTCCATGCCCCAATGCTCGCGGGCTACACTGCCATCGATGCTCTTTGGCCAAGAGTCTGCAATTGCCTGCCGGAAATCGGGCTTATAAGTGACTGCGAGCTCGGGCATATGTTTGCGTATTTCGGCTACCAATTGTGCAGGGGTGAAGCTAATACCTTCGAGATTGTAACTGCTATGTATTTTTACTTTTTCAGCAGGCGCTTCCATCAGATTTATGGTTGCACTTATGGCATCGTCCATAAACATCATAGGCAACTCAGTATCTTCGCGCAGGAAGCACTCATAAGCTCCATTGCGAACAGCTTCGTAAAATATTTCAACAGCATAGTCGGTAGTACCGCCACCAGCCTCGGTTTTGTAACTAATAAGCCCCGGATAGCGAATACTGCGCACATCTACCCCAAACTTGAGGTTGTAGTACTCGCACCAGCGCTCACCGGCCAACTTACTTATACCATAAACAGTAGTAGGTTCCATTACGGTATTCTGAGGAGTTTGATAAGGCGGGGTTGATGGACCAAATACGGCAATAGAACTAGGCCAGAAAATCTTCTTCAAGTCTTCTACTTCTTTGGCCAAATCGAGTATATTGAGCATGCTTTGCATATTGATATGCCAAGCCTGTAAAGGCAGTTTTTCGGCATTGCCGCTAAGTACGGCCGCCAGATGATATATTTGTGTTATTCTGTGGCGAATTACAAAATGTATCAGACGCTTATCGTCCATCACATCTAGTACGTAGTATGGTCCGGAGTCTATAAGCTCTTTGGGTCCCATACGTAGGTCAGTGGCAAATACATTGTCGTTTCCATAAATTTTGCGCAGGGCCAGTGTAAGCTCAGAGCCAATTTGTCCGGCGGCACCTATTACTAAAATTCTTTCCATAAATGAATGTTTGGTTATATTTTGCAACAAAGGTAAAAGCAAAGTACAAAATACAACCTGATTTTTACCTGTTTTACAATAGAAAATCTTTTTTTCAAACGATATAGATAAAGCTACAGTTTTAGTTACAATTGCACCATTGTGGCATCAGATCGCAAAGCGTGTTCATTTCATTTTCAATGGTTTTCATTCGGGTATCCGTTTCAAATATAAAATCCCAAATTTGCTGGCTGGTGCAGGTTGTGCAACTTTGACCAAGCATTTTTTCCAGTTGCAACAGGTTAGTATGCATACGCTCAGAGTTTTTTTGCAAATGCGCAATATGAGCTGGCAAAACAGCATCTGCCGGATACTGAGTATCAAAGGCGGTCTGAAAGCAATTCCTTTTTTTCATCAGAAAAAAAAATCGAATATTCCAGTTAGCTTGTCGGCGTGCCAGGCTATCGGTAGCTTGTATGAGCAGACTGGCTTCTTTGCGCACCAAATATCGGTTTACCGCTAGTGCGGCACTGTCGCGGCATATTTGGCAATTGGTATTGCGTATGGTTTGTATGAGCAATTCTGCGTTGGTATTGGTTTGCCCTGTAAATTTGATTCCATCCAGATATTTTATTTCGGGAATAAATTCTTTTTGAAGATGGCTATTTTCGAGTTGACTAATTGCGAAGTTTACAGCGCGTACTTCTTCCGAGTTGCTTTCACCGGCAGGCAATTGCACAGCATATAGTTTGCGCAAGTAGTCTTCACGTAATGCAGAGTCCTGATTCATTGCCCTTTCGTGTTCCAACATATAAAGGGTATTTACTAAATTGCCAATATTGCGCAGGTGTATATTAGATTGGAGGTAAACTTCGGCATTGAACCCGATTTTATCATATTCAGTCTTATATTGGTCACTGAACACAGGAGTATTGGCATACGATTTAAGTCTCATAGCGTAAGCATTTTTCAGGAAACGGTAACGCTGCATGATACGAAAAAAGCTTTGTGAAAAATCGTCGACCACCTTGCTCTTATAATTGAGTTCGTATTGCTGAATGTCATTTTTGAAATCTACAAAAAGCACCAAAAAGTCCATAAGTGCCATTTCCTGCTGGTATATCTCCTCTGGTATTTCTTTTGATGTATATCGGGTTATGGCTTTTTGCCTTCTATTCTCGATGTATTTATAATCTATCTCGTCACCGGTTATTTGTTCAGCCAGGTATTTCGATTTATAATTTACTACCACCAAATAAGGGTAAGTGCTCAGGTTAAGTATTTTTTCAAGTGTTTGCCTGTTTAAATTCTCTGCGGTAAGGGTATCCAGCGCATTTAATAATTTAGAATTGTCGTTGGAGCCCGATTCCAAGCTTGAAGGTACAAACTGAAACACATTAATAGAATGCAGTTTTCGGTTGAAAGGAGTTTCATCGTACAAGCGAATTGTATTTGAGTACACAAATTGCTTTTGATTAAGTGTACTTTCGATGAAATTGCCCAATTCGGCCACCATGCTGAGTACTGCAGCGGGCGGATTATTGAGTTTCTCAGCATTTTTGAGTAAGTCCGAAACTTGTTTCAGCATTTTGTCTTCATCTTCCTTACCAAAAATCTCAGCTTTTATTTCTGCCGAAAGTTCATCGGTGCTTTGTTGCAAAGGCAGGTCTTTGATAATGCGCACCACTTCGTAACCGCCGCTTATTTGGGAGCTGGCTTTGTCTTTTTCGTTTTTTATAAGAAAACTGTATATCGGGTAAATCATATCGCGTCCCAGCAATGCCTTCATGTTTATGCTTATCACTAGGTTTTCAATGTCTACATCCTTTCCCTTTTTGCGTTTCTTTTTGTCTTGCTTTTCTTGTTCGCTACGTAATTGGTTAATCAGAAAATCAAACTTATTGGTATTGTAGAGGTACAAGTCGGTAGAAAGGTATAACCAATCAGCAGTAAACTGATTGTTGGCACGATGACGCACCAACGGTACTGTAGATATGGTTACCTGTGCCCATAATTGCTGTATAGTACTTATAACTAAAAGTAAATAAATAATTAAGCGGGCGAACATTTTGGCAACAGTATTCATAATTTATATTTGGGTTTATATTTTTTCATATATACATAAAAAGCAAAGTAAAGACCCAAATAATAATGCTTACTAAGGCACCTGCTACCACCGACTCATGTTCTTTGGGCCAAAGTAAACCTGCCAGCGATGCTATGAGCATACCAAAAGGGAAGAAAAAATACTCTTTGTATATACTGTAATAAGGCATTAGGGTATATTTCTTTTTGGGTGAATGGGCATAAAAAACAAGATTTTGTCGAAAAATTGGTGTACGTAATATTTCATATTGTTCGCATTGTTCAAACATATGTGGACTGGTTTCATAGGATATAGGAAATTCACAATCATCAACTATCAAAATAAATGTTCCCCTACCATTCAACACCATCAATTGGTCGTCGGTATATCGTAATTCGGGCAGAAAATAATCTAAAAAAAGTATACACACAAAAGCAAGGCTTGCTATTGAAGCAATCTTAGAACGATATAAACTCTGTGGTTTGTATGTATGTGGATGATATTGCCTTCCCCGTTTGTACCATTTGCCCTGCCTCTGTGGTGAACCTGTCCGGGCAGGAGTATATACCTGATCTGTGTACTTATATACCTGCTGGCGTATGCGTGGATGTGTATACTCATACCAAGCAGCATCATACGCTACGCGCAGTTCGTAATTGCTGAGTATATTGTATGCCTGGTTTATTTCTATAAACTGCTCATTGGCATTGGGGTGCTCATTGTGATCCGGATGGTACTTCAACGCCAATTTTCGAAACGCAGTGCGTATTTCGTCAGCATCTGCATCCCTGTTCAATTCTAATATCTTGTAATAATCTTTCAATTTCAAGAATAGGTATTAGATTGCTTGGGCTAAAATCTGGTAAGCGGCATGGTACTTTTGTAGCCTTGCCCAGTCCTTGTTTTTTAGTTGGCTCATCCGCATGAGGTTCATATTGTCTGTCAAATCGAGCATTTTCACTTCTTTAGCCAAAGGGTGCACCTGAATACGCCTGATATAATCCATGTAATCTTCCTCAGCATCGGTGTGAGTGAGCAGCAGCACAGCATCAGCCATTTCTATGTCAATACCGGCTTCCAGCAGGTCGTTGTAAGTTACACCCGTATCTTCTACTACATCATGCAATACTGCCACTATTTTTACCTGCATGCTTGTGGCGTTCATCATAAGCCTGAGCGGATGCGTGATATAAGGTTGTCCGGCTTTATCACGCTGCCCAAAATGCGCATTCACGGCTATCTGAATAGCCGTTTCGAGTTGTTGGTCAATACTTTTTGTCATAGCATAAAGGTATTTAATCAGGCCCTTATTTCATCTTCCTAAAGTAAAAGTAAGTAGCTATGATTTCAAATTTTTATGCCTGAAAATTTCTGTTTGCTTTTTTATAAATAAAAGCCAAACTGCATGAAAATACAGAAAGTTTGAAAAATCTAGATTTTTAGAATGAAGTAAACTGAAAGTTAAGCTCCGGTAACCAAGTGATTGTTGTTGTGCTTGTAAACAGGTATGGGCTCTATGTCCATTTCCAGCAATAACTTACTTGCCACTTCCCAGTTGCGGGTAAATCCTAAAATGAATCCACCGCCACCTGAGCCGCAAAGCTTGAGCACAAAGTTGTCAGTATCTAATCCCAATTGCCAAGTTGGTTTTACTGAGGCTGGTATCATAGGCGACAGCAATTCGAGTTGCAACATCGAGAGTTTACGAACTTCGGCAAAAAAATCGGTTTCCTGATCGCTAATAAGTGCTTCTATACACTTATTGTTGAGAGGTATATATTCGTTTTGGAATAGCTGCGCATATTCGGGCTCGTTATATTTTTGCAAGAACTGTTTTACCAACGGGCCTGTTTTTCCTTGTTTTCCACTATTAATCAAAAATATTGCTTCATCGTTCCGGAATCTGTTGCGTGGTATTTCTACAGTTTCTATCTCTTCGACTGATTTTATGAGCAAAGGTTGTTTCAGGTAGCAATTGAGAGGATCTAGTCCCGAACTGGTGCCATGAAAATAACTTTCTAACTGTGAAAAATGTTTTTTTACCATAGCTATGGCCTCAGGTTTATACTTACCTTCTATGTTGCTATTGACAGCATATTTATGATAAAGGGCCGCTACAAGTGCTCCTGAACTACCAATGCCGTACCCTTGCGGAATGGTACTTTCAAAGTACATTCCATTGGCAATATCTGCCTTCAGTGCTGTAATATCAAACGGGAAACCGATGTTGTTTTCCTGAATTTGCTGGTCTATGTACTCCGCGTAGTTCTTAAGGTGCTCGTTGGAAAGGGCAGCAAAATTGAGATCTGTATATTTTGAATGGTTCATAAAACTAAGTTCCCCATTGAAATGTGTGTATGGGATTGTAAGTGCCTTGGACCCTCTGATGACACTATACTCACCAAATAATAAGATTTTTGCGTAATAGATTTCGTCTGATATTTTATTCATAGTTTCTTTAAAGTATAACTTTAGACGGACCAGTACCTGTTTTATCGTCAATCCAATATTGCTGGTCGCAAAATTCAATTAATTCGTTTTGTATAAAACTTAAAACCTCTTCGCGTGCCTTTTCCGGGTACAACACATGTATATTTGGGCCTGCATCTATTGTAAAACAAACAGGAACACCAGTTCTTTTTCTATAATTGCGAATGCGGTGAATGATTTCCAGGCTATTTGGTTGCAACAATATGAAAGACTGTACAGAACTCATCATAAGAGAGTGCAAAGTAAGTGCTTCGTTTTCTACAATTTCTGCAAAACCTTCAAAATCGCCATTCTGAATAAAATTCAGGAGATTTTCCATGTTTTGCTGTGCTTGCAAGTATCGTTGGCTTGCAAAAGGATGGCTGTTCATGAGTGAATGCCCTGCCCTGCTTGATACTGATTTTTCTGAACGGCTTACTATCATGATGGCATCATGCATAC
This sequence comes from Bacteroidota bacterium, assembly GCA_020048155.1. GTDB lineage: Bacteria > Bacteroidota > Bacteroidia > Bacteroidales > DYOH01 > JAIFMY01. The sequence goes on along the minus strand of JAIFMY010000027.1, from coordinate 17,454 downwards.
TTGCAAAATCGGGATGTATATATTTACTTACCGACAATGCGTAAAGGTCTGAAGAACCCGCAATGGCATCATGCTTCCCCCATACAGTATATCCGCCATATACACTGCGGCATGCACTTCCGGAACCCAAGCGCGCCAAATACGAAGCTCTGCGGTAAAAATCTTCTGTTTTATCCCATTTGCCATACACTTTATATTCGATATCGGTAAGGCAAAGCGCAAGAGCACTCATGCCTGATGCCGACGATGCTATGCCCGAAGAATGTGGAAATGTATTGGAGGTTTTTATCTCCCATTCAAATTGAGATAAATAGGGCGCGTCGGTAATGAGTTGCTTAAACCAAGTGACTATTTTATCCTCAAATTTGGGATTGCGTACCTCGTCCAGATATAATTTAAGTGCAATGAGGTCACCCCCTTTTTCTGTTTTTGGGCGAACGCTTACTTGGGTATCTGTAAATGAAGTATTCAATGAAAAACTAAGCGAAGAATTCTGCGGTATCTGATGATCACGCTTGCCCCAATATTTCACCAAAGCTATGTTCGACGGACTTTTCCAGCGCGTTATCATGGGCACAGGTGCTTTTTTGGAATAAGGCAAACTTGTAATATTAACGTTCATTTCTGATTTAAATATTTTTGGGAATAAATTTTCAGGTAAGTATCAATTCATTAAATTTGAACACTTCAGTAATTCCGTATGAGCTGGCAACTTTCTGCAAATCTGTTTTATTGCCCTCAAATGCCGCAAGACAAAAGTCGCCTCCCCAGGCTCCAAGTGATTTCAGGGTTGCCGGAAAACCTTTCAGACGTCCGCTGGATATGGGCTCCTGTTCGAGTACTGAACTTATAATGCTCTCATGCTCCTGAACCAGTTTTATAAATTCGCTTAGGTCTTTGGTCTTCTGCACTTTTTTGGTGATGGCACTTATTCTTTCAATATGAGCTTCCTGCGTATTTTTTTCGTTCAGATAGTTTGAAACCTCTTTGGCAGAGTCTTGCTTATTGCCCAAATGCATAAAAAACAAATTACTTGCAAAAGGCGGATTAAACTCTACGTTCCGGCTTTGGCCTATACCGTTTTCGATACTATAAAATATGGGACCTTTTGCCCTGGCCGTAGCCACATCATAACCTGAACCCTTGGATATTTTACTGTTGAGAAACAATGGGTCGAGCTTAAAAATATAACCGATATTTGAAATAAGGCTAGAACTGCTGCCTATTCCCCAATTGATATTGTAATTGGTGGTACTCAGGAAATGCAATTTACTTCTTTTAAAATGTGGATGCGGATTCAGGTTGTTTGCAACTTTGAGTATTTGTAACAGCCGTTCAGCTATTTTGGTATTGTTGGTTTCAAGTATCTCAAAATCCGATGTAAAGGCGCATTCAAACCACTTTCGCCCAAGTACAAGGCTCTCCCAGTAATGGTGAGGCTTATCAGTTGGTACCAGACTTATTTCCTGACCGAAAATAGTAGGACAGCTAAGCGATAATGCACCATTGAGTACCAGGTATTCACCGGTAATCATAAGTTTTCCTCTTGAGAAATATTGTACAGATTGAAATTCTTCAGACATGGCTATTCGCTGTTTCAAATGGTGTTAGGGACTTCTTTTTCACGTATACATATAAGAAAATCTTCAACACCCGAGAATGAAACTTTGTGGGTTTTGAAATGTTCTACTGCAGCTTCTTTTTCGGCAAGTGTAGCACCAAAATGATTGAGAATATTGAGCAAATGCATTTTCATATGTCCTAGCTGAATCCCTTTTGTTATCAGAGATTTTACTGCACTAAAATTGTTGGCCATACCCATAGTAGCCAGTATCATCATTAGTTGTTCTGCATTCGGATTGTCGAGCAATTGGAGGGAACGCTTTGCCAATGGGTGCAAAGCTGTAAGCCCGCCAATGGTGCCCACAGCCAAAGCAACAGTAAGTGTATATTTAAAAACTCCGTTCTCAATAGATACATCAGTAAGGCTGGAATATCTGCCATTTCGCGAGGCAAATGTATGACCGCATGCTTCTATGGCCCTGAAATCTTGTCCGGTAGCCAAAGCAACTGCATCTATGCCATTGAATATGCCTTTGTTGTGCGTAGTAGCACGGTGAATATCAATTTGCGCAATACGTACAGCTTTTTCAAATTTCTGAGCAAACTCAAGCGGGGTAAGTGTATCATCTACTCCTGCTAAATCGTCTATTGGGCATTCTACCAAGCATTCTACTACACACTCAGGGGTAAAGTTTGAAAGTATAGACATGATGATTTGTACATCACGTTCATGGTCGGTAAAATGCTTACATTCTAGGAAAAACATTCGAAGTTCAGCTGCAAATTCTTCGAGGCATGTATTTATAAAATTGGCCCCCATAGAGTCACGGGTATCGAAGGTGGCTTTCAACTGGTAGTAATTGTCGAGTTGAGCAGTCATATCTACCAATTCTATATCAAGTATTCCACCGCCACGTGCACGCATATTGGAAGTAATGAGGGCAGTACGTTTTATAAGCCTCTCTTTAATATCAGGCATCAGGTAGTGCAACTTGGCGCCATCGCCTTCCCATACAAAGTGTACCTGACCAATTTTGTGCATCGATTTTACTGAAGCTTTGAAACCGCCTCGGGTAGACCAGAATTTGGCACTATTGGAAGCAGCAGCCACTACCGAACTTTCTTCTATAACCATAGGCACATGATACAACTTGCCATTGATGAGCACATTGGGCGAAATTCCATATGGCATAAAGAAATTGGTGATTGTGTTTTCACTGAACTCATCAAACAACTTCTGTACCTGTGGGTTTGTATGCCTGTAACTTTCTAGTTCTGCCTTTATATTTTGCTCTTCTTGTATATGGTGTAATACTTTATCTATTTTCTGTAATCTGTCTAATTTCGAAAAGCCAGCTATCAATTCTCTTTTTCTCATGTGCATTTTTCTTATAGTTACACTTCCGTTTTCGGTATCAATACACCGTTGTAGATTATTCTTTTATTTGCAAATAGTTATAAGCAATTTTCAGTCCTTCAATCTGAAGTTGAACAAATTCCTGTAGTTGCTCGTAGTTAGCCTGTGCATGTTTCAAAAATGCTGAAGCCTGTCCATAAACCGCCGGAACTTTTGATTTCATTATCAAATAATACCCATCAAGGAAGTTTCCGATACCACCTGAAATGATGATACTTTGGGTTCTTATATTTTCGAGGGGTATACGGTTTAACATTTCAGTCATATCAGTGGCATTATGCCCCACTTTTGACAAGGGTTCGAGCAATTCGGCCCTCAATCCTTTGGCTCTGAGTAGTTCTACTTTAGCAAAATTGGTACCTCCAAAAGCTGCAAACTCAACTGCTGCCAAAGGCAAAGCCAACAGACTTTTCATACTCTCAAAACCAAAACCTTGCCCTACTTCTTTCACTATCACAGGGTAATGTGTTAGTTGCAGAAGCTGCTCAATACATGCCAGAGGCGATTTGTGTATCTTGTCGCCTTCAGGCTGAAACCATTCTTGTAAAGGATTTACATGGATTATGATACCATCTGCCTGTAGACGTTCAGTCAGCTTGTTTATTTTATATATTTCATTCCGTTGAAGCATGAGTTCGAGCTGGCTTATACCAAAATTGGTAAAAAGCGGAACTTTATTGCCTAAAATATGGCGTACATCAAAATCAGAGAAATATGTATCATCATCGAGCAGAATGCGACAAGAGCCAAGCCCCATACCCATACCAAATTCATGGCAAGCCCGGGCCAGATTTTTGTTTATGATACCAGCCATCTGGGTACCACCAGTCATACTCGATATCCAAATAGGGACATCCATTTGTTTTCCTGCAAGAGTAAATGTAGGAATCTGCCGGGTTTGGTGGCCTGTGAGCATGGGTTCATACATGAATCTGGTATCCTGTTCGTTTGTTGTTGTTTGAGACTGGAACGCCAGATTTATATGATCTTTCTTTCTACTTTCCATTAGGCCAATATTTCGCGTTTATCTTTGGTGGTATTCATACTAAATCGTGACTTGCAAAATTAATTTATTAATGCCACATTATTCAGTAAGTTCATCACTTTGGTTCAATAAATAGTGTTAAAGATTTATCAATCCTAATGACGTTACAAACCTAATTGTTAAAAATATTGATTCAAAATTTTCAATCCGCTTTGTTTATATTTTTAAGGTATTTTATTAAACAATATTTTAATTCATATCATAGTTTTCCGCATTACACATTGCATTACATTATCCGGAAGCAAATGCGGATGAAATGGTGCATTAACATTTTTTAATTGTACTCCAGTCGCAGCATATATACATTTGAACTTCATACGACTTTCAAAAAAAAAGTATTAACTTTACGTACAATAAAAACTAATCAATTATGAACAACTCAGGAGTTAAAATATTGGCGGCTTTTTTGGCCGGCGCAGCTATTGGAGCAGGTCTGGGAATGCTTTTTGCTCCGGACAAAGGCGAGAATACACGTAAGAAAATAATAGACAATCTGGATGAAATTCAGAAAAGAGGCGAAGAAAAAGTGAATGAGTTTAAAGACAAGATACATCAGGCTACAGAAAAAACAAGCGAAACGGTAAACCCGAAGGTTTGATAATATTTTTAGTAAACATATTGTTCTATTCATTCAATTAAAAAACATCCGCTGTGTCCGATTTAAAAAAAGAATTTTCAGAGTTTTCAATGGAAATGCGAAAATATCTGGAAGAGAGAGCCGAAATAATAAAACTTGATATTATTGAGCGTTTTCTCGTGATATTTAGTGGGCTACTTACTATATTCATCGCCATATTGTTGTTTTTCGGTTTATTTCTTTACCTATCTATGTCAGCAGGCTTTTACATAGGCGAGATTACGGGCAAAACTTCAATCGGGTTCTTAATAGTCGCCACTGTTTATGTAGCTATTACCGTTCTCATACTCATTTTCAGAAAAGCCATCATTGTTAGGCCGTTCATGAAATTTGTTCTCGGTACTATGTTTAACAATATAAATACTGACCCTGATGAAGATGAAGGTTTATAAGACTATTACTTCGCTCGAAGATTTGCGTTATCACAAAGAGTTTTTGAAAAAAAGAAACAAAAAACGTGAAGACAAACTGCAAAGCAGGCTGAACGAACTCAATGAAGGCATGAGCATGGAAACTGTTGTAAGCGGCATCGGGTCTACCATATCTTCATCCTTGGTTCATTTCTTGCCCAACATACTTAGTAGTTTTATGCAAGATGGCCAATGGGGTGCCAATACCATGCGCTTTCTGGGAAATAAAAAAAGATGGCTTTGGGTAGCCATAGGTGTAGCTACTGTAAGCATTGCAACATACTATGCTGTAAAACGTGCACGTACGCATGCCGACGAACCTAAAGGATAAGTACTTGGGAAGAGAATGAAGGCCCATATTTCAGAAAAAAAATGAATTTTGTTTTATTAATTTACATTAAACTGATTTTTAATAATTTAACACATTGATATAAGTACTGGGTTTGATTATTGAATAATTTTGCAGGTAAAATAACCCAATTAAGAAATGAACTTCCGCAAAATAATATTCGGCATTATTTCCATCTTTATAATTTCACTTCAGGTAGCTGCCCAATCGGGTGTTAAGTCAAATTCCAAACCCACATCTGATAGTCTGAAATGTATCAGACAAATTTCTGTATATAAAGAGTTTATGCAATTGGAGTCTTACGCTGATGCTATGGGTGCATATCAATATGTTTTGGACAATTGTCCTGCTTTCGCAAAATACATATACCTCGATGGAGAAAAACTCATAAAGTACCGTATTGAAGTTGAAAAAGATGCACAAAAGAAAGACAGGCTCGTAGATACGCTTCTTCGCTTGTACGATCTGCGCATAGTCCATTTCGGGCAAGAGGGTTTCGTATTGGGAAAGAAAGGGATAGAAATGTATACTTACCGTAGAAAAAGTGCAAAAAATCTGCAACTGGCTTATGATTGGATATATAAATCGCTGCAATTAGATAGCACTCAAAGTCAATTATCTACTGTCAATCATTTTATGTTGGTTTCGGCAGCGCTTACACAAGCCAAAATAAGGAGTATGGGGCAATTTATTTCTGATTTTGTATATATAAGTGCACTTACTGAGCGCATGCGGCAAGAGAAAGTTGACAAAATAGAGTTGGCAATTAGCAACAACGAGAAGATTTTTAAATCAGTAACCAACTGTGAACAGATAATGGCATATGTGGCCGACTGTTTTAAAAACCCAAATACAATGCAAGAAGATAAAATAGCACTGATTTACCTCGCTGAAAAAATGCAATGCCAAAACGATACTGGCTTCTTAAGTCTTGCTGAAAACTTATTCTCAACTAGCCCTACGTCGTCTATGGCGTACCAGCTCTACAAGGGATATTCAAAAATAAACCGAAAAACTGATGCTTATAAATATTTGAACAAAGCCATTGAACTCAAATCTATTGCTTTGATCCTAAGTACCGACAGTACCGAAATTGCAAAATACTATGCAGAACTGAGCAATATGGAATTGGAAGATAAAAAATGGCAAGAATCTCGCACCCATGCACAAAAAGCTTTAAGTTACAATCCGCATTGGGGTGCGCCATATATCATCATAGCCAATGCATATGCAGCTTCTTCGCAAAGTTGCGGAGCCGATGAATTTACCCGAAGGGCTGTATACTGGGCTGCGGTGGATAAACTTCTGAAAGCAAAGACTATTGATCCAACTTTAGCATCGGTTATAGATGCCAGCATACAATCGTATTCCGCTCAATTTCCTAAAAAAGCAGATGCCTTCTTTTACAATGTAACCGAAGGCACCACTTATAAAATAGAATGTTGGATTCAAGAAAGCACAATTGCCAGATTCTGAAACACTAATAATATTATTCCCAGGTAGATGCCTTGAGCACTAGCATATTCATCTGCTCTAGTTGCGAGGCTTTTATGGCATCGGTCCAACCAAGCTTTTGAGCCATGAAGTTGGCTACCCATGGAAGCTCCTGATGTATATTTTTTATAAAAAAATGAATTTTACCAGTGCGCCTTATAAAAACATCTGACAGGGTGCAAGCCATTTCATGGGTGAGCAGATACTCAGTTTCTGCGAGCAGCCAACTTAGCTTGTAATCTTTGGTTTGGTTGTAGTGGTCGTAAGCATATTCGGTCACTACTCGTGTGTTTACTCCATACCTGTGAAATAAAATCCTGAAATCTTCAAAATCAATACCCGTTTGGCGTGCTTCATCAAATAGCATTTCGCAGTATTCGTTGAGCTTTAGGCTGTCTGCCTGAAACTCAAACTCAGCCCCTGCAAGCCGTATTTGCTTGGTAGCACATTTGGGCAATTCCCGATTCTCGTTTTTCTGGATTTTTTTTGCAACCAAGTCAACTACCTTCTTGGCCATAAGCCTGTACCCGGTGAGTTTGCCACCAGCAATTGACAGCAGCCCTGATGCGGATTCAAAAATTTCATCTTTGCGCGATAATTCTGATGGCGATTTGCCCTCCTGATGAATAAGCGGACGAAGACCAGCCCAAGCTGACTCCACATCGTCGAGGGTAAGGCTGGTGGTAGGAGAAATGCGTTGAATGGCTTTTATGAGATATTCTACATCGCTTTTTTCGATTGTAGGCTCGTCTAGGTTACCTGTGTAAGTGGTATCGGTAGTGCCTATATACACTATATTGAAGCGCGGAATGGCAAAAACCATGCGACTATCTCCCACGTCGAAGTATATGGCATGCGACAGATTAAACTTCTGGCGCGAAACTACTATATGTATTCCCTTGGTAAGGTGCAATTTCTTACCTTTCAGGGAGTTGTCCTTTTTACGAAGCAAATCGACCCACGCACCGGTGGCATTCACCACATACTTGCCTTTTATTTCAAAAGTGCCGCCCGAAAGATTGTCCTCTACCAGCACTCCGCAGACTTTGCCTTCGTCAAGCACAAAAGAGGAGACCTCGGCATAATTAATTACCATGGCGCCCTTTTCCACAGCCTTTTTCATTACTTCTATAGTCAGACGCGAATCGTCGGTTTTGTATTCATAATACAAAGCGCCAGCCTCCAGCATATCACTTTCGAGTAGAGGTTCGCGCTCAAGCACTTCTTGGTGAGTGAGCATTTCGCGCATTTCCGATTTTTTTACTCCCGCCAAAAAATCGTAGAGCATAAGTCCCATAGAAGTGGTAAAATTGCCAAGCGATCCGCCCTTGATTATAGGCAGCAGCATTTTTTCGGGAATCACTATATGGGGAGCGTTCTTATATACAACCTCGCGCTCGCGGCCCACCTCGGCTACCAAAGCCAACTCAAGCTGTTCCAGATACCGAAGCCCGCCATGCACCAATTTTGTACTGCGGCTTGACGTGCCCGATGCAAAATCGTTCTTTTCAACCAAAGCAACCTTCAATCCACGCGTAGTAGCATCCAAGGCTATGCCCGCGCCGGTAATACCTCCGCCTATAATTATGATATCGAAGCTATTGACGGCCATTTCTTCCTTTATGGTATTTCGGTGCAAGGCATTCATTACCATTTTTCCTGAGGGGGAGCTTTGCTCATTAATATTCATTTTAGTTGGTTTATTTTGTTATTTTTGGCACATGGTTACAATCAGATTTATTAAACCTTTTCGTTGTATATAATTATTCATAAAAAGGTAAACTTACTTTCAAAATTATGCAGAAATTATCAGTAATTGTCATCAACATTGTATTCTTTTCAACACTTTTTTTCTCTTGTGCCCAAACCGGAAATATTTCGGGAGGTGATAAAGATACAGTAGCGCCTGTAGCTCTGAGGATCAATCCATTAAATCAATCTACACAATTTGCAAACGATGAAATAGAGATTGTATTCGATGAATTTTTTGAACTGAAAGATATGGATAAAAAGTTTCTTACATCGCCTCCAATGAAACATAAACCCAAAATAACCATTGCGGGCAAAAAACTCAAAATACAAATTTTAGATACGCTCACAGAAAACACAACATACAATCTCGATTTCAAAAACGCAATAGTTGATTTCAATGAGGCCAATCCTATTCCTGCTTTTAGTTATGTATTTTCTACCGGAGATGTAATAGACACACTAAAAGTGGGCGGTACCATTGTAGATGCATGGACTTATAAGCCAATTGAAAATATGAGTATTTTGCTCTATGCCAAGAATTTCGATTCTATCCCATACAAAGAGATACCTTCTTTCCTTACCAGATCAGATGCAAAGGGAAATTTTTCGGTTACCAACATAAGACCCGGAAAATATAAAATATTTGCACTATTGGACGGCAACGAAAACCTGAAATACGATCAACCTACTGAAACCATCGCATTTCTGACAGATTTGATGGTGCCCAAAGCCGAACGAATGACTAGAACCGACACCTTGAAGGTAAAAAAATTGAAGTACAACTCGCAAACTGCTCGATTTGATACCGTGATGGTAGATTCTATCGCTATCAAACGTTTCACCTATTTCTGGCCGGACAGCATAAAAATGAAATCGTTTAAAGAAAATAATTCGAACCAATATATAGTAAAAAGTTCGCGCCCGGACCGAGGTAGAATAAGTATCATCATGAACCAGCCGATAGACAAAAAGTTCAGAATCGATTTGATTTCCCCTTCGCAGGCTAGTAAAAAATGGTTTACAAGTGAGATAAACCCCATTGCCGATACACTCACTTATTGGATTTCGGACACAACCATCAGCACACTCGATACCCTTTTGGCAGCAATAACTTATCCTCACCGCGACAGCATGGGCATTATAAAATATTATGCTGATACACTTGAATTTACTTATATTGTACCCATAGGTATTGATAAAAATAAGATCCCAAACAAAATTTCGCTTCTGAAAACCAACCTACGCAGCAATGCCATAGACCGGAATACACCACTTAGGTTGACCTTCAAAACCCCCATAATAGAGAAAAACCTATCGAAAATAGTTTTATACGAAATGGACGATTCTATCTATTCCAAAGTACTGACGTATAAACTTGCACCACATTGCTTTATAAACAGAACCACAGACGGATTGCGCGAAGCATACAGAACAAACGCCAAAACAATGTTATTCATATTTGGCAAGCCTTTGTCGGAAATTCCTACTATTAGTTATGCAAAGAATCCTTCGCCATGGTACAATGCTACATTCAATGCCACACAAGATACCCTCACAGTTGATATTACCGACCCCGCCATGCACAAACTGGATACCATACCCCTCAAAGTGGGTTACACTACCAAAGGAGTATTGGGTATAGAAAATACCTTGCAGGATACTTTAAAGTTGGCAGTCAAAAAATCGTTGTATACGCTTTACGGAAAAAAAACTGAATTCACTTTCACACAAGATACCACTCAACTGCGTACTTGGAATGTTGCTTTTACAACTGACCCCGATGGCAAAAGTTTCAACCTGGAGGTAGCCCCAGATGCCCTGAAGGACCTTTTTGGGAATACGAATGATACCTTGGTTACCAGGTTTATAGTTTCGCCTCTGAATGCCTATGGCAGCATCATCGCTAATCTGAGTAATTTGCCCCAAAACTCAGTATTGGAAGTACTCGACGATAAAGCAAACCTGGTGCGCAGCATCGAACTAAAAAACAAAGTCGGAAATTTGAAATATACCATAGAATTGCTTAAGCCGGCAAACTACACGCTCAAAGTATGGGTTGATAAGAATGGTAATTCAAAATGGGATACAGGTAATTATCTGGATAAAAAGCAGCCGGAAGATGTTTATTTTCATAAAGAAAAGATAGTGGTAAAGTCTTCATGGGATACAATTACTGACTGGAATCTGATAAAATGAAAATAGAACTTTAAAATTAAATAAATACCGCCCTAAGAGCTATGAAAGTAGATGCATTAGCCGTAAATTTGATAAAGACAAATTAAGTAAACTTATAAGTATACTGAAAGGAAATATAAGCAAGCTTCTTAGAAAAAATTCATGATTCAATTGCAGCTAAAAAATATTGCTCGTTTACTTTTGTTCATTGCATTTCATTTTGCAGGGAATGCATTCTCACAACCACATCTTATATTCGATCACCTCACATCCAGCGATGGCTTATCGCAAAGTGTAGCAAAAGTAATCTTGAAAGACTCCTACGGCTATATGTGGTTTGGTACCTATCATGGACTCAATAGGTATGATGGGCAAGTGATAAACTCATTTGTGCACGAACTCAATACCCCAAACACATTTGGCCTCACCAGCATCAACTGCCTGCTTGAAGACAGGCATACCAATATCTGGATTGGCTCAGAAAACGGCCTTTCCAGATATCATTCTAAAACCGGAAAATTTAAATACTTTACCTCCCCACTGAAAGATCAGAAAGTAATTTCGCTATTCAAAGATTCTAATCACGAAATATGGGTAGTTACGCCAGACGGTTTGCACTCAGTAGACCCCGATACAGATTCTACTATTGCATACCCCCTAAACCGGATGAGTGAACCTAACCTGCCCCCCATACAAACTGCTGCTTTATTTGGTGCAGATACTTTATTGCTCACTGCAGGTAAGTACCTCATTATGTTTTATGCTAAGCAATTGCGTTTTGAATACATCAAACTAAACATTGCCGACGATATGATTATATCCACATCTATGGTGTTGCCTTCCAAAGAAATATGGCTTGGAACATACAGAGCGGGTATTCTTCGCATACGAGAAAACAAAGTAGTTGAGCAAATAACTGTTAAAACACCCGGGTACCTATTGCCTCACAATCAAATACGGACTTTTTATGTAGATCCCCTCAATCGGATTTGGGTGGGCACACAAGGTGGATTGTGTTTGTTTGATGAAAAAGGTAATAAATTTTTTACTTACATAAGTAGCAATCAGGATAAAAACACCCTACTAAGCTCCTATATCAGATCAGTGTATCTCGACAATTTGGGCAACCTTTGGGTTGGTACCGTAGGTGGTGTAAATAAGCATTCGCGCAATAAACAGTTTTTTAGGCACTACCAAACTTCCGGCAACTACGTTTTACCAAAAGACAGAAATGCTCAAAGTGCAAGTGACGTGATTTGGGACATAGAAATAGACTCAGATTCGATCATGTGGATTTCTACTATGAACAATGGAGTAAGGTATTTACCAAAAAATGAATTGGGTAAAAAAGATTTTTCAACCATTTATGCCCCACAACGCGGATTACTGGCCAATACTTGTAATCAGATTAATGAAATAAGTCCTGGCATTTTGTATTTTGCAACTGAGGCTGGTTTACAAAAATACACAAAGCGCACCAATACTTTTACCACCATTCCGCTTACATCTGACAAAAGAGAAATTGACTGCTATAGCCTTGTGCACGATAAAAAAAATAACCTGCTTTGGATAGCTACCAACAATGGCCTTTTCTACTACAACCTCATTTCGCAAACGGCCACGTATTGCTTCGATTCCAGATTCCCGGAAGAAAAAAAGGAACCAATACCCATAAGCATGGTTTATCTGGACAAAGACCGACTCCTATGGCTGGGTAAAGACAATGGAATTTCTGTATTGAATACCAACCTGGTAGACATCAAAAATACTTCCGAAAGCATTTCATACAATTCAGCAGTAAATATAAAAGAACTGAACAGCAATAGTATATACTCTGTTATTGAAGACAATTTTAAGAACTTATACATTGCCTCCAATTATGGACTGGGCATATATAGCAAAGATTCCGGTAAATTTCAGTTCATTGCTTTGCCAAAGGAATACCAAAAACTCATTCCATTCGAATTGGTAATTGATTCTAAAAACAATCTGTGGTGCGGCACCAATGTAGGTCTGCTGAAAATAAATACCCGCGACACTACTTACATCCTGTACGGGGCATCCGACGGGCTTTTTACCAACGAATTCAACCAACTTGCATCATTTGTAGATAACACAGGGGAAATATATATGGGTGGCATCAATGGATTCAATGTTTTTCATCCGGATTCTATCCCAAAATCACCGCTGGATATGAATATCTTGTTTAATGCTTTTTATTTGTTTGGAAAAGAAATAGAAATAGATACTTCCTACGATGGCAGAATATTGCTCGATACGCTCATCAACTTTAAATCTGAAATTGAGCTCGATCACTTTCAGAATTTTTTCGCAATCGCATTCAATACATTCAACTATAGCCACTCAGGCAAAATAACATATGCCTATAAACTTGAAAATTTTGATACCGATTGGAACTATACTTCCTCGCAACCATTGGCCAACTATACCAATGTAAGCCCTGGCACTTATATATTCAGAATAAAATCTACCAACTCCGAAAAAGTATGGCTCAACAATGAACGCCAAATTATAATACGGATATTGCCTCCTTTTTGGCAAGCTTGGCAATTCCAACTTGCTATCACTCTCATAATATTTACATTGGTTTTTCTGTATCTCAGACTTCGGTTCAGAAAGCTTCGATCTGAAAAACACGCTCTTGAATCTGAAATAAGGCGCAGAACCATCGATATTTTTAATGTAAAAAAAGAAATAGAGCAGTCGTCGGCATTCATATCTGCGGTGATTCAAAATGCAGGAATTGGCATGGCAGTAACCAGTGAAGAAGGTAATTTTGTAATAGTGAACGAGGCGTTGCAAAACATACTGGGTTATACGGAACTCGAATTGCTTCAGTTAGATATCGGGCAAATAACCCCTATTGAGTGGCATTCGCAAGACGATGAAATATACGCCATTGTGCGTGAAAGCCATTTTTCGGTACACGAAAAACAACTGATTAAAAAAAATGGTGACAAAATTTGGGTCAGCGTATCCGCTAGTCTGCTGAATTACGAAGGGAAAATATCCATTATATCTCAAATTTCGGACATTAGTGCTCAAAAAGCGAATGAAAAAGAGTTGAAAAAATATAGAGAACACCTCGAAGTTTTGGTAGAACAGCGCACACAAGCACTGCTCGAGGCCAAAGAAAAAGCAGAGAACGCCGATAGATTAAAATCTTCCTTCTTATCTAACCTTTCGCATGAACTGCGAACTCCTATGAACGCAATCAATGGATTTGTGCAACTTATCAAAGACAAAACTTGGTCGCAAGATGAACATGAAGATTTTTTGCAACACATTGTTGATAGTACTTTCAATTTGCTCAATCTGATTGAAGATATAGTATTACTTTCAAAGTTAGACAGCAACTCGGTGACAGTAAACACCAGTATTATAGAAGTAAATGATCTGTTGCATAACCTGCATCAAACATTAAAGTCGCGCGCCAACGGCCAAGTTCCTATTTCCCTCAATATTTCATCTGAAGTACAACGCCCTACCTTTATAGAATCTGATCAGAAAATGCTTTCAAAAATACTGACTGAACTGGCAGGCAATGCCATTAAATTCACACTTGAGGGCAATATTGTAATCGGATTGGAATTTGAGTACAATACCGACAACCTTATATTTTATGTTAAAGATACAGGTATTGGTATATCATCTGATCAACTAAAAGTACTGTTTTCAAGTTTCGGCAAATACAACTCAACCGACCAGCAGATATACCGTGGTATTGGCATAGGGCTGAACATTGTAAAACGCATTTCGGCATTGCTGAAAATTGATATAAAAGTAATTTCAGACCAAGGCGAAGGTACCAAATTCTGGTTTTCGATTCCCAAGTTTCAGGTCCCCATGCACACCATGCACGAACCTGAAATAATAGTCCTAGCTGCCAATACAGAAAATTCCCCACTGGTACTCATTGTAGAAGACGAAGAACTGAATTATATATTCTTGCGTGAGATACTATTGAAATTGCATTGCCGTATCTTGTGGGCCAAAGACGGACTAGAAGCCATAGAAGCAGTGCATGCCAACCCGAGCATAAACCTCATATTTATGGATATAAAATTGCCGGTAATGGACGGCATAGAAGCCACCATAGCTATAAAGCAGTTTAGCAAAATACCCATCATAGCGCAAACTGCCTATGCACTGGCCACCGAAAGAAACAAAATTATAGAAGCCGGCTGCGATGATTTTGTGACCAAACCCATACTCATGAATGAACTGCACACTGTACTCAAGAAATACAATATAGTGATATAAGCCCTATGGGTTGAAATCTGGAAACCAGCCGCTTGCCCACACTTTCGTATGCAATATCCCATTTTCCCATTTTTAGTTCATGGGTTCTTTTGCAATTATGAAACATAGTCATTCGCCCATCGCTATCGTATATACCTGTCCTATCAGGCAGTTCAGCAAACGAGTGTAATGAACTGAATGAACAAAAAAATGAACCGTTTATTTATTGTTTCTGAGGCACTTTAGGTTTATTTTTGTATTGTTGAAGTAGCCATTCACTTTGCTACCTAAACAAAATAAAACCACTATTTATCAAAACTAAATTACCTTGCCATGAAAACCAACACAAACCAACCCACCAAAGTCAACCAGAATCAAACTCCTCAAGTAAAAGAATACGACATGCTGTGGCAGAAAAGAAAAAAAGACAGCAAAAAAGAACTTGAGCGAAAAATTAAAGAAACCCAACATGTAAAGTTGGGAGCAAAAATCTCTGAACAATTTTTTGCCGATTGGCAAATAGACGTGAAATAAATTCTAATCCCGCCCGGGATGTTTATTAAATAATACATTCAACGGAATGTGTTAGGCTGATATAGAGAGCGCACCCCTCATTCAAAAACTTCATAGTTAACGTTAGCTTCTCTAAAATGTCTTTTGCAAATATGTCTGTGCTCCTTCGCGCTCTCATATCAGCTAAATAAATAATCAGGTTCTGATATACTTGAAATATGACGATGCTCTGATTTGTGCATAATACCTTATTACATATTTTGAATGGTCAATCCCCTTTGTAGGTTATTATTTTCAGTACCCACTATTCACCAACTTAAATGACCCCATACAGATGCCAAAATTCAAACTACTGGTTATTAACGAAAGCAATCAACAAAATCCGGAGTTACTTCAGACCTTGGATTTTCAACAGATGGAACACACTGAAATACTCGCATCATCAGACATTGAAAACTCCATTCTCGATATAAAACCTGATTTGATACTCTACGAATGTAAAAACCAACAACAGGCTGCCGAATACAATGACCTGCTCTTTAGCTTTGCACAGCATCCCGACATTCCTGTTATCATTATTGGAAATATACAAATGCTCGAAAATAATTTTGATAATCTGCTGAATCAGAATTATACTTTTATTCCAAAACCATATCATGCACTCGACCTCATTGGCAAAATACATTCGGCCATATACGTAAAACTGAGAAAAAGCCTGTTGCACGCAGCACGAAATTGATTCGCTCCCTTTTACCAACCAACCCTATAAACCAAACTACCATGAACCAAGCTATACTTATAAAAACCAAAATAGATCCCCAGTTACCGGGTAAGGTAGCACTCAGGAATAATGCCGATGCCATGGTGGATACCTATGCCAGCGGCATGATACGAAGCAAAAAACAAGGATTGCTGCTTTACCAAAGTAAATATGCTGAGCCTTCAAACCCTCATGTTATCATTTCGGCGCTCGACGAAACCATCAGATACGCACAATCTGAGTATCAACTCGCAAGCCATTCGTACAAAGATGGTATCTACCCCGATGGGGCCAGATATATAGCCCACGCAGAGAACTACCCATATCCGAAAGTATTGTATGCAATGGGTGCCATTGAATTCGAAAAAGAATTCTGGCTCGACAAGAATGAACCTACCCTGCACGTAAAATATACCCTGAAAGACAGCTACAGCGATATTGTACTTGAAATAAGGCCTCTTCTGGCTTTCCGCAAGGCGCTTGACCCGCTCCTGCGCCAGTTTCCTATAGCTCCTACAGTGTATAAAAATAAAAATACTGTTTTCTTCAAATCGGGCTTAAACCACCCATCGGTGCAGTTTACTGCCAATCAGAAATTTGATTATCATGTATCCGGCAACTGGTATCATCATTTCCTTTATCCGGAAGATGCAGACGGCAGCTACCTCACAGAAGACTTATATATGCCTCTGTGTATGCAAATTCCAATGCAAATAGGCCAGGAAATTATTTTCTCTGCGCGTATCAACTGAGTTTCATAAGCATATTTATATAATATACTTCCCGATGAATGCCTAATGCATTTTCGGGAAGTTTTTTTATGTATTTGCGAATACAACTCCCCTTACTTCCGGCATCCATCTGGCAGAGGAGAATTTAGCAGCCCACTGGCGCATATGCGACTCAATTCGCCACCTATGGAGGGGTGGCTGCAAGCCGGGGCGGTTTTCATGCTAATTCATTTTCCTGTAACTACCAGTTTATTTTAGGGTCTGCTGAATAATAAATATCTCACAGTAATGTAATTACTTAGATGGTTTGATTGCATCTAATAGTACAAACATTGAATACTAATT